>JBBSEL010000488.1:0-4348 GCA_038239755.1 Chloroflexia bacterium
AACAGCGCCTGTCGCCGCCGAAACCGTCGAAGCCCCCGCTCCCGTCGCTAAGCCGCGGAGCGGTCGCCCGGCCATCGAGCGCGACAGCACCGTCTGGATCGAACCGGGGCGCGAGTCCCAACTGCGCGAAGGTCGCGTGGTCAGCAACAAAATGCAAAAGACGGTGGTTATCGCCGTAGACCGGTTGGTGCGCCACCGCCTGTACAAGAAGATCATGCGCCGCACCAGCAAGTTCATGGCGCACGACGAGTTGAAGTGCAACATCGGCGACGTGGTGCGGATCGTGGAGACCCGCCCAACCAGCAAGCAGAAGCGCTGGCGGGTGGTAGAGATTGTCGAGCGCGCCCCGCAAGTAACCCTGGTGCGCGGTGACGTTGCCCGCTAACTGCGGAGGAGATCAATCCCGTGATTCAGTCCAACAGCCGGCTCCGCGTCGCCGATAATACCGGGGCCAAAGAAATCATGTGTATCCGCGTGCTGGGTGGCTCCAGCCGCCGCTACGCGGGCGTCGGTGACATCATCATCGCGGCGGTCAAGCAGGCCGCCCCCGGTGGGTCGGTGAAAAAAGGGGAAGTGGTGCGGGCGGTGATCGTGCGCACCTCCAAAGAGTATGGCCGCGCCGACGGCTCGCACATCCGCTTTGACGACAACGCGGCGGTGCTGCTCAACCCCCAGAACAACCCGCGCGGCACCCGTATCTTCGGCCCGGTCGCCCGCGAACTACGCGAGCGCCAGTTCATGAAGATCGTCAGCCTCGCGCCGGAGACTCTGTAGTCGAGTCATCAGTAGTCAGTTGTCCGCCATCAGTTTTGACCTGATCCGGCCCCTGAAACCTGAGCACTCGTATGATGGCATTAGACGTGAGGCGCACAGTTTGGTATAATTGTTGGTCTATGTGCAAGAGTCCGCTTTTTGGAAGACCGGACGCCTGAGAACGGAACACTAACAACGGCTAACTAATCGCTGGCGACCTACGTGGAGAAGAACGATGAACGTACATAAAGACGACACGGTGCTGATCATCGCGGGCAAAGACAAGAGCACTGGCGACCATATCGTGCGCGGGCGCGTGCGCCGGGTCATCCCCGAAAAGAACCAGGTGATTGTGGAAGGGGTAAACATCCACCGCAAGCACACCCGGGGGCGATCGGGGGCGCGGCAAGCCGGGATCGTCGAGATCGAAGCGCCGCTGGATGCGTCGAAGGTGATGGTGGTCTGCCCCAAGTGCGGCAAAGGCACGCGGGTCGGGCATATCTACAACGCCGACGGGACCAAGTCGCGGCAGTGCCGCAACTGTGGCGAAACGCTGGACAACGATACCGACCGCCGCTGGACCGAGCGCGCTGCTCAATCGCAAGCATAACCGCCGCTGGAGCCGATAGCGTCACCGGCGCGGGGGGTAGCCTGGCTATGCCTCGCCCGATACGCCAGCCGGGACCGGCGACCGTTTCACATTTTTGGAGGTAGACAAGTGGCACAGGCCCGCTTGCGGGAACGGTATCAGCAAGAACTGGTACCCGCCCTGATGAAAGATTTAAATCTAGAGAATGTCATGCAGGTGCCCCACGTCCAAAAGATCGTGGTCAACATCGGTATGGGTGAAGCGATCCAGAACGCGAAGACGCTGGATGCGGCAGTCAACGACCTGACCACGATTGTCGGCCAGAAGCCGGTGATCACCAAGGCCAAGAAGTCGATTGCGGCGTTCAAGGTGCGCGAAGGGATGCCGATCGGGGTGATGGTGACGTTGCGCCAGGACCGGATGTACGAGTTTATCGACCGGCTGGTAAACATTGCCCTGCCCCGGGTGCGCGACTTCCAGGGAGTGCCGACCAAGGCGTTCGACGGCCACGGCAACTACACGCTGGGCCTGCGCGAACAACTCATCTTCCCGGAGATCGAGTACGACCGCATCGATAAGCTGCGGGGGATGGAAATCGTCTTCGTGACCAGTGCCAAGACCGACGCGCACGCGCGGCGGCTGTTGGAGCTGCTGGGTATGCCGTTCCGTCACGGTTAAGAAAGGATCCTTGCACCTACATGGCTAAAACATCCCTGATTGTAAAGGCTTCTCGCCCGCCGAAATTTAAGGTGCGGGGCTATCATCGGTGCAAAGTGTGCGGTCGCTCGCGCGCCTATATGCGTAAGTTTGGCCTGTGCCGCATTTGTTTCCGGGAAATGGCCCTGACTGGCAAGCTGCCCGGCGTTGTGAAGTCGAGCTGGTAGGAGGAGAAGCAAGTCTCATGAGTGTGTCCGATCCTGTCGCCGATATGCTAACACGCATCCGCAATGCGGGCATGGCCCGTCATCAGAGCGTGTTGATCCCGGCGTCCAAAATGAAACTGTCGATAGCGCGCATCCTGAAGGATGAAGGCTATATCAAAGAATTCGAACCCCCCGCCGAAGAGCGCCGCGAGTTCCGCGTCTGGCTCAAGTATGGCTCCGACAAGAAGCCGGTGATGACCGGCCTCAAGCGGGTCAGCAAGCCGGGCCTGCGGGTCTACTCGGGCCGCTCCGAATTGCCGATTGTCCTCGGCGGCCTGGGGGTGGCGATTGTCTCCACCTCGCAGGGCGTTATGACCGGCCAGGAAGCGTGGAAGCGCAACCTGGGTGGCGAGGTCCTCTGCTACATCTGGTAAGACGTGAAACGTGAAACGTGCATCGGGGTTCCCTAACCGGACCCGGCGCACGCCTCACGCATCAGGAGAAACGACCATGTCGCGTATTGGTAAATCGCCCGTCCCCGTGCCGAAGGGGGTGACTGTGACCATTGAGCCGAGTAATGTGGTAACGGTCAAGGGGCCGAAAGGCACGCTGACCCAGCCCCTGCACCCGAACATGAGCTTCGAGCAAGAAGACGGCGTGATCCGGGTTGCGCGCCCGGATGACACCGGCCCGAACCGCTCCTTGCACGGTCTGACCCGCACCCTGCTCAACAACATGGTCGTCGGCGTGACCACCGGCTTCCGCAAGAGCCTGGTGATCAACGGCGTCGGCTACCGCGTGGCGAAAGACGGTCAGGATGCCGTGTTCACGGTCGGCTACTCGCACCCGGTGCGGGTCGTCCCGCCGCAGGGCATCAGCTTCGCCATCGAAGGCAACAACCGCATCCATGTGGATGGCATTGACAAGCAACTGGTCGGCGAACAAGCCGCCAAGATGCGTGCCATTCGGGAGCCGGAACCCTACCTGGGCAAAGGCATCGCCTATGATGGCGAACGCATCCGCCGCAAGCAGGGTAAGACCGGAGCCAAAGGCAAAGGGAAGAAGTAACGGGTGATTAGTGGTTAGTGATTAGTGGTTAGTGTTTTTCTGAATTTGCTAACCACTAATCACTAATCACCAACCACTCGTGTAGCTGTCCAGGCTTCCCGCGCAGGCGTGGGGAAAGAGGACAAGGAGCAAGTTTGCAATGAAGGTTATTCCGCATCGGCTTACCCCGCGGGATCGGCGCCACCGGCGAGTGCGCGCTCGCGTGATCGGCACGGCCAGTCGCCCGCGCCTGAACGTGTTCCGCAGCCTGAACCATATTTATGCGCAGGTGATCGATGACACGCTGGGTCATACCCTGGCTGCCGCCGGTAGCCTGGATGCCCCGGTGAAAACTGCCGCAGGCACCAAGACCGAAGAGGCCACGGCTGTCGGCAAGCTGGTGGCCGAGCGCGCCCGCGCTGCGGGCGTCACCAAGGTCGTATTCGACCGAGGCGGCTGGCAGTATCATGGCCGCATCAAAGCGCTGGCCGAAGCCGCCCGTGAAGCCGGGTTGGATTTCTAAGAAGGAGAATCAGAAACCTTATGCCTCCTCGAATTGATACATCCCGGCTGGAACTGGAAGAGCGCGTCGTACAGGTAAACCGCGTCTCGAAGGTGGTCAAGGGTGGCCGCCGCTTCAGCTTTAGCTCGGTGGTGGTGGTGGGCGACGGCCACGGTATGGTGGGTGCCGGAACCGGCAAAGCGGGCGAAGTGCCCGACGCCATCCGTAAGGGTGCCGACGATGCCCGCAAGAACGTGATCCGCGTGCCCCTGATCGGCACGACGATCCCCCACGAAATTACGGTTGACTTTGGGGCCTCGCGGGTGCTGTTGAAGCCCGCTGCGCCCGGTACCGGTGTGATCGCCGGGGGCGGCGTGCGCGCCGTGCTCGAAGCTGCCGGGATCAAGGACGTGCTGACCAAGTCGCTGGGTAACAACAACCCGATCAACGTGGTCCGCGCGACGATCCTGGCCCTCAGCCGCCTGCGCTCGGCGCAGGAAGAGGCGACTCGCCGGGGCAAGACCCTGGAAGAGATGAATCGCCGCCAGGTGTTGCGCGCCATTCGCCTGGCGATGGCCGAACAGGCGGCCCCCG
>JBBSEL010000489.1:0-4346 GCA_038239755.1 Chloroflexia bacterium
AACCCCCGTCACGAGCCACGAGCCACGAGCCACGAGCCACGAGCCACGCGGGCGGCATCACCCGCCGCGAACTGGGCGGGGTGATCGTGCTGTGGGCGGGGCTGGTCATGCTGTTCCTCAGCCCGGCGCTGTTCACCGGGCGCTACCTGTCGCCCGCCGACCTGCTCTACGACTATTACCCCTGGAAAGACGCGCAACCTGCCGGGTGGACCGGGGCGAGCAACCTCCTGCTCAACGACAGCGTGCTCCAATTCGAGCCGTGGACCGCCTACAGCGCCGAACGGCTGGACAGCGGCGCGCTCCCGCTCTGGAACCCCTACAATCTGCTCGGCGCGCCCTTTGTCGGCAACATGCAATCGGCGGTGTTTTATCCGGGCAATTGGCTGCTCTTGCTCTGGCCGGGCGGGGCGTTGCTGGCCCTGCGGGCGGGACTACGGCTGTTCATCGCCGCGCTGGGGGCCTATGTGCTGGCCCGCGAGGTGGCCCGCGTCCGCCCGCCCGGCGCGGTGGTCGCCGGGGTGACGTTCGCCTTTGGCTCGTTCCTGGTGCTCTGGCTCCACGCGGCCATGCTTGATGTGGCAATCTGGCTGCCCTGGCTGTGGTGGGCCACCGCCTGGCTGGTGCGCGAGCCGGGGCGCAAGCCAGTGGCGGTCCTAGCGGTGCTGGTCGCCTTGCACCTGCTCGGCGGGCACCCCGAAACAATGCTCCATCTCGGCCTGGAAACGGGCGCGTTTGCCCTGTTCCAGATCGCCCAATTGCGACCCCTCAGTTGGGGCCGGGCCGGGCGGGCGCTGGGCGGGTGGACCGCCGCCTATGCGCTGGGGGTAGGGCTGGCGGCGATCCAACTGCTACCGTTTGTCGAATACCTGACCCACAGCGCCGCCTTCCTGAACCGCAACACGGGCACCCTGCCCCAGACCTGGCTGCCGATCCGCTACGCCTGGACCTGGATCAGCCCCGACCTGTACGGCAACCCGGTCCATGCGACATGGTGGGCACGGGGGACCAACTACAACGAGAGCAGCGCCTATGCCGGAGTGCTGCCGCTCCTGCTGCTGACGGCGGCTCCGTTCGTGCGCGGGCCGGGGCAGCGGCGGCTGGCCGGGTTCCTGGCCGGGGTGATCGTGCTAGCCTTCGGCATCGTCTACCACTGGCCGATCATTGGCGACCTGGCCCAGGCGCTGCCGCTGCTCCAGATCGCGCGCAACAACCGGCTCGTCTTGCTGCTGCAACTGGCGCTGGCGCTGGGGGCGGCGTTGGGGGTCGATGCGCTGCTGGAGCGGGCGGTGTCCCGGCGGCGTGTTGCCGCCGCGCTGGCCGGGGGCCTCGCCGTCGTGCTGCTGGGCGGGATCGTCGTGCCCTGGCTGACGGCTACCACCCTGTTCATGGTGCCGACCGACCCCGATTCGGCGGCGATGGGAGTCTGGCAGACCGCGCTGGGCCGGGCCGTGCTGGTCACCGTGGGCAGCGGCGCGCTGATAGGGGTGGCGATCCTCGTGCGCCGCGCCCGGCCCCGGTTGGCCGCCGGGATCGTCTGGCTGCTGCCTCTCGCCCTGCTAGCCGATCTGTGGCAGGCCCATATCGATTATAATCCCACGGTAGCCGCCGACCAGTATTTCCCCGACACCGCCGTCACCCGCTTTTTGCAGGCCCAACCGGGGCCGTTCCGCGTCGTCGGCACCGGGCGCACCCTGGCCGCCAACACCAACCTCCATTATCACATCGCCAGTGTGCGCGGTTATGACGCACTGGAACCCGAATTGTATAATGAGATGGTGCGCGGGTTGGACCCGGCGGGCGGGTTCACCAGTTTCGCGGTGCTCCAGGGGCATATTCTGGACGTGCTTAACGTGCGCTACCTGCTGATCACGCCGGGGGGCGACCCATTGCATGACAGCGTCGATTCGTCGTTCACGATGGTGCTGGACGGCGGGGCGACCGGGACCGATGTGTATGAGAACCGGGGGGCGCTGCCCCGCGCCTGGCTCACCCACCGGGCGGAGGTAGAGCCGGGGGATGCGGTGCGCCGCCGCCTGCGCGACCCGGCGTTCGACCCGGCGCAAACCGCGTTGCTAGAGGAACCGTTGCGGGCGGATCAAACGCTGCCCCCCACCCCACCCGCGCCGAGTGGCGATCAGGTGACTATCGTGGATTATAGGCCGGAACACGTCACTATCACCAGCAC
This sequence comes from Chloroflexia bacterium, assembly GCA_038239755.1. Classification (GTDB taxonomy): domain Bacteria; phylum Chloroflexota; class Chloroflexia; order QHBQ01; family JAICKM01; genus JBBSAN01. The sequence goes on from JBBSEL010000489.1 coordinate 2,186, forward strand.
CAGCCCCGCGCCGGGCCTGCTCCTGCTCAGCGACCAGGCGTTCCCCGGCTGGACGGCCACGGTGGACGGGCAGGCTACGCCGATCCTCACGGCGGACCACGCCCTGCGCGCCGTCTACCTCGCGGCGGGCACGCATACGGTGCGCTTCGACTATTTGCCGGGGTCGTTCCTGCTGGGCGCGGGCATCAGCGGGGCGACCCTGCTCTTGCTGGGGCTGATCGGCGTGGCCGGGTGGCGCAGGCAAACCCAGGCCCTGCGGGGTGGTGCATGAGCGATCTCGCTCCTGTCACGCGCCACGCGCCACGCGCCACGCGCCACGAGGCCGGTGGGACCACCCGCCGCGAGTGGGGCGGTGTGCTGATCCTATGGGCCGGGCTGGTGACGCTGTTCCTCAGCCCGGCGCTGTTCACCGGGCGCATCTTCTCGCCGTCCGACCTGCTGCTCAGCTACCCGCCCTGGGTCGCTAATCGCCCGGCAGATCTCGGCCCGGCGAGCAACCCGATCCAACTGGACAGCAGCCTACAGATCGAGCCGTGGCTGACCTACAGCGCGCGGCGGCTCCAGGCCGGGGAGATCCCGCTGTGGAACCCCGACAACATGCTCGGTGCGCCCTATCTGGGCAACATCCAATCCGCCCTCTTCTACCCGATCAACTGGCCCGGCTTCGTCTGGACGGGGGGCGTGACGCTCGTCCTGCGCGCCTGGCTCCAACTGCTGCTGGCCGCGCTGGGCACCTATGGGCTGGCGCGAGAGATCGGGCGGGTCGGGCCGCTGGGGGCGCACCTGGCCGCGCTGACCTACACCTTCGGGGCCTTTCTCATCGGCTGGCTGTTCTGGCCCCTGACCAGCGTCGCCATCTGGCTGCCCTGGCTGTGGTGGGCTACCGGGCGGCTGGTGGCACGGCCCACGGCGGGGCGGATCGCGGTGCTGGCCGGGCTGACCGCGCTCAGTTGGTTCGCCGGGCACCCCGAAACCAGCTACCATATCGCCCTGTTTACCGGCCTGTTCGCCCTGTTCGTGGCGGTGCAGGGGGGCCTCCGCAAGCCGGGGCCGATCCTGCGGGGCCTGGGGGCGTGGGCGCTGGGCTACGGGTTGGGCGTGGGCGTGGCGGCGATCCAGTTGGTGCCGTTTCTGGAGTACGCCGGGCAGAGCATGATCCTGGTGTCGCGAGGCGCAGCCGACCGCCGCCCGTTCGCTAACCCCTTCGCCTACGCCTGGACGCTGTTCAGCCCCGACCTGTATGGCAACCCGGCGCACAACACCGTCTGGGACCCGCGCAACGTCTACACCGAAACGAACGCCTACAGCGGGTTGATCCCGCTGGTGCTGGCCCCGTTCGCCGCGCTGCTACCGCGTGGCCCGCAGCGCCGCCTCGCTCTGTTTCTGGTCGGTATCGGCCTGATCGCCCTGGGCACGATCTACGGCTGGCCGGTGATTTACGACGCGGTGACCGCCTTCCCGTTGATGCGGCTGGCGGCCAACCGGCGGCTGCTGGTCTTCCTGCCGTTGGTGCTGGGGCTGCTCGGCGCGCTGGGGGTGGAGGCCCTGGCCCGCCGCCTGGGCGACCGCCGCCTGTGGGGGATGCTGGCCGGGGTGGCGGGGGTCGTCTTGCTGGTCGGCCTGATCGTGCCGTGGAGCCTGTCCGGGTCGGGCTTCGGGGTCGCGGCAGGCCCCTCCCCCCCCGCCGAAGTCTGGAGCGCGGGGCTGTTGCGCGCCGCCGCCCTGCTGGCGATCACTGTCGTCATTCTCGCCGGGGCGATCATGTTGGGGCGGCGCTGGCCCCGCTGGGGAGAGCGCGCCCTGGCCCTGCTCGCCGTCGTGCTGTTCGTAGACCTCCTGTCGGCGCGGATCGATTACAACCCGACGGTGGCCCCGGCCAACTACTACCCTCCGACCCTGGTCACGAGCTTCGTGCGGGCGCAGCCGGGGCGGGACCGCCTGCTGGGCATCGCCAACATCCTCCTGCCGAACACCAACCTGGTCTACGGGCTGCGCGACCTGCGCGGCTATGATGCCATCGAGCCGCGCCTCTACCGCGATCTGACAGCGGCCATTGACCCGACCATCGCGCCGGTCATGGGCGGGCGGGTCACCCCGTTCACCCTGGTCCAGTCGCCGCTGCTCAATCTACTGGATGTGCGCTGGGTGCTGGCCCCGCCGG
>JBBSEL010000490.1:0-4333 GCA_038239755.1 Chloroflexia bacterium
CTGATCGTGATGGGCGTTGCCAGCGTCCTGGCCCTGGGGCTGGGCAGCCTGGTCCTCCTCGTGGCCCCCCGCCCGGTAACCCGGATCGAGGCGACTCTGGAAGAGGTCTTCTGGCCCAGCGCCGTCGTCGGCGTTCTGACCGCCATCCTCCTGCCGGTGGTGACGCTGATCCTCAGCGGGATTCTGCTGTTCACCGTGATCGGGACGCCGCTGGTGCTGCTGGTGGCGGGCGCGCTCTGGTTCCTCGGCCTGGTCGTCTTTGGGCTGTGGCTGGGTGAGCGCCTGGCCCGCACCTTCCCCCAGGCCCCCGTGCCCAAGTCGGCGCTGGGCCGCGGGATGCTGGGCCTGCTCCTGCTCCTGCTGATCGGCATGGTCTTCGGCGGCGGGGTGCCCTGGTTGGGCTGGCCGCTGACCTACCTGCTGGGTTGCCTGGGCCTCGGCGCGGTGATCCTCAGCCGGGGCGGCAGTGTGGCCCTCGTCCGCGACAGTCCCTTGCCGTTTGGCCTCTCGCGCATCACCGGCCCCCTCGGCGGCAGCGGCGACCCCTCCTCGGAGCGCAAAGCGTCCTAGCCGCCGCTCTCTAACCCCCCTCGCAATAGCAGCCCACCGGGTTGGAACACTTCGACCGTGTTCCAACCCGGTGGGCTTTTTGCTGCCGCGTCACCGGCTGGCACCATAAAATGCGCCTGCTTCCAGAAAAGCAAACTGGCTGCCCACCCCCGATGTCATCCTGAGCGTAGCGAAGGATCTTCGTGGAGGTCTATAGTCGCCAGGGTTAGTCCGTATCTTCCCTACCCATAATCGGCCTACCCCGACGATCATGGCACCCGAACAAGATCCTTCGCTACGCTCAGGATGACATGATAGGTTGGCAATAACTCTACGAAAAAGCGGCTAATAAAAGCAGTAAATTAGGTGAATAGTTGTTGAGCCTGCACGCCAGGGATCTTGACAGGGCTTCAAAAGAGGCGCTATAATGGTAAGAGGTCGGATTGTTTTGATTTAGTATACATAGTATTACTATATGACAGCGCTGCAATCTGACAAATAGTCGGGCCGCCGCTTTCTTCCCGCGCTCTTTACGGCTCCGGTGACTTGGTGCGCCTCTGTGGGATCGGCGGGCTATCTTCCACCTCCCAACCTCCCGCGTTATCCACATTCCCTCGGCTTGCGTAGGGGTTATTTGTGTTAAATTCCTGGGCGCTGGGACCGCCGGGTCCCATCCACTGGCGGTCATCGTGACTTTCACCTGGTTTTGCGTGAAAGGGGGGATGCTGGAGGCCACCACGCTACTCCACGCCGTCTAGTCCGGTGCCACAGTACCGGGCCACGGGGTACTGCACCACCACCCAGGGTTCCAGAGTCTCTATTTAGCGAGTACCCAATCCGCGTTCCCCAGGGCGATCCGGCTTTTTGCGACGGCGGGCTGCCTGCCGTCTTGCCGGGCCGACCGGGTACGCCCCCGTTGGGCACCGCTGTACCATGACCGCGCTGTTGCCAGGGGGGATCAGCCGGGCTTTTTACGAGGGAGGATCTTGATGCGCAGAATAGGGTTACAATTCGGAGCGATCGCGGGGATTATTGCGCTGTTGGTGGGGGCCTTCGCGTTGCTGGCTCCCACCGCCACCGCCCAACATCCGCTGGGGGATACCAAGCCGCCGGGCAACGCGCCCTATGTGGCAAGCCCGCAGGATGTGACCATTCCGGGCAGCCCGATCTCGGTGATCGTGCGGCCCAGCGGCAGCTATGCGGTCTACCGCAATGGGATCCAGCAGTTCTACGGGGCCTACGCTGAAGGGGTCTACCTGTGGGTTAACGGCCAGGTCTGGGGACCAGAGCAGGTTCCGGCAGGCCGCACGGTCAACCCCTATACCCAGGTCAGCAGCGTACTCACCGGCAGCGGCACCGGGGCCGACCCGTGGAAGGTGACCAACGTCTTGAACGTGGGATCTACCGGCCTGCGGCTCACCCAGGAAGTGCGCTATGTCGACGGCCAGGAGTTCATCCGCAACGACTGGACGCTGTGCAACACCGGCAACACCTCTTACACCAATATTCACCTGTTCCATGCCGCCGACCTGTGGACCGATGGCAGCGATTTCGGCTATGGCTATTATGACGCGCCGACCAACGCGATCGGCGGCTACAACCAGACCCATACGCTTTACCAGATCTTCATCCCGATCACCCCGGCGCTCCACTACGAAGAAGATTTCTACTCCACGATTTGGGCGGACATTGGCGACACGACCGGCCCCGGTCCTGGCTTCCACAACACCTATCGCACTGACTATATCGACAACGGCGCCGGGCTAGAGTGGTCATTCGACCTCCCGGCAGGTAGTTGCGTGACCGTCTCCGGCTATCTGAGCTTCTCCAATGTGATCGTGCTGCCGACGGCGACCGACCCGCCGAGCAACACGCCGATCAGCACGTCCACCGAAACGGCCACCAGCACCCCGGCACCGACCAACACGCCTAGCTGCGGCACGGGCGGAGCACACACCTTCGTCGCCATGCTATCGGGTGACCAGGAGACGCCGCCGAACACCAGCCCCGGCACCGGACTCGGCACCTTCACCCTCGATGCTGCGGGCACCACCATCACCTACAATGTCTCGTATCAAGGCTTGCTCAGCACCACCATAGCATCCCACCTGCACCGGGGCGCGCCTGGTCAGGCCGGGCCGGTCATTGTGCCGCTGACTTGCTGCCCGAATCCGCTCAGTGGGTCGGCCCCGTGGGACCCGGCCAATACTTCTGCCCTGCTGGCCGGGAATGTGTACGTCAACATCCACAGCGCCTTGTTCCCCGGCGGCGAGATCCGCGGGCAACTGATCGAGACCTGCGCGACGGTGACCCCGACCGCCACTGTGGTGGTCCCGACCAGCACCCCTGTCACCTGCACCAGCCCCACCCCGATCCCGGTGGTGACCCCGGCGTTCACACCGGGACCGGGCTGCTCCGCCACCCCGCACCACGGCGACCTGGACGCGACGATCAGCAACAACGGCGCGACCACCGAGGCAGTCTTCACCAACCACTCGACCACCTGTAGCTACCCGATCGGGCTGGCGAGCTATCGCCGCTTCGACAACAACATCGATCACCAGGAACTGTACGATTACAGCCTGGCCGTCATCCCGCCGAACAGCACGCTGGTGTTGACGGTGAACAACCCGCCGTGCGCGTTCCAGGCCGATGCTTTCTATGGCAACCTGATCACCTCGTTCGCGGGCGGGGTGCGCTACGGCTCGCGCCTGCTCGATGATGTCAACGGCAACGGCAACAACTACTGCGACCACGGCTGCCCGACGCCGCAACCGCAGCCCACCGACACGCCCGTCGAGGCGACCGCGACCCCCGCCGAGGCGACCGCGACCACCACACCGACCGGCACCCCCAGCGCGCTGTGCGCCATCACCTTCAGTGATGTCCCGGCGGACAACCCCTTCTATGCCTATGTGCGCTGCCTGGTTTGCCGGGGCATCGCCAGCGGCTACCCCGACGGGACGTTCCGCCCCGGCAACAATGTCACGCGGGGGCAGATCGCCAAGATCGTCGCCAACAGCGCCAATCTGACCGATCTCGTCTCGCAAGAGCAGCAGACGTTCGAGGATGTACCGGCGAGCAGCCCCTTCTGGCTGTGGATCGAGCGCGCCTCGAAGCACCAACTGATCAGTGGCTACCCCTGCGGCGGCGCGGGTGAGGGCTGCAACGTGGTCCGCCGCCCGTACTATCGCCCGGCGAACAACGTGACCCGCGGCCAACTCGCCAAGATCGCGGCGGGCGCTGCCGGGTTCGCCAACCCGGTGACCAGCCAGACCTTTGCCGACGTGCCCAGCACCAGCCCGTTCTATGCGGTCGTTGAGCGCATGGCAGTACGGGGTATCCTGGCCGGGTATCCCTGCGGCGGCGCGGGCGAAGGCTGCAACGCGGCGCGACAGCCCTACTTCCGTCCGAACAACCCGGTGACGCGGGGCCAGATGGCGAAGATCGCGGCGGTCACCTTCTTCCCCGACTGCCCGTACTTGCACTAGGGCTTGCGCGGCTCACCCCCGTCTAGCCAGGAGGCCGCCCCACTGGGGGCGGCCTCTTTGTGTGTACTGGCGTGGCTGCACTAACGTGTCGGCGGGGGTAGCTATCTAAGTCCATAAGCACGGACTGGCGCCCCTCCCAGAAGTCTCACAGATCAATTATATCACCGGTTCGCGCAAAAAGGATCGGCACGCCGCCCGATTTATGCCGCGTCCGAACCTGCTATGCTAAGTTCCACAGCCCACCCCATCCTAATTCTGACGGAGGCCCTTATGGAACACGAGCAGCTATTTGA
>JBBSEL010000491.1:0-4321 GCA_038239755.1 Chloroflexia bacterium
CTGGCTCTACCTGGGCGGGGTGGCCGATGACCCGGCGCTGACCCTGTCCTGTATGCAAAAAGTGCTTCAACTCGACCCGACCAACGAGGATGCGCGCACCGGGCTGTTGTGGGCACGCACCCGGCTGGGTCTCTTGCCGCCTGCGCCGTCGCCCGCGCCGTTCACGCCGTTCACCGCCGCGCGCGACGTGCCGCGCCACCCGCTGAACGTGACCGACACGCCTCCGCGCCCCCCCGACACCAGCGCCAGCCTGCTCCGCCAGGGCATCCACGCGGCGAACGAGGGCGACCCCGACCGTGCCCGCTACTACTTCCTCCGCGCCATCGCGCTGGACAGCACGAATGCCCGCGCCTGGCTCTACCTGGGCGGCACGGCCCGCGACCCGGCGCTGACCCTGGCGGCGATGGAGCAGGTGCTGGCCGACGACCCCGACAACCGCGCCGCGCAAGAAGGGGCCTTGTGGGCACGCAACAAGCTCGGCCTCACCACCGTCGGCCCACACCTCTGGCAAAGCTGACCCCCCTCGCGCTAATCGAAAACCGCCCGTAGCGGGGAGCCGATGCTCCCCGCTATTTTTGTGCCCCGCATCTGCAATGCGGGGGGTGCATACGCCTGGTGTAGGATATGGGGGTGTTATGTGGGGATCGCTGGCAGAACATCACCTGCTGTTGTGGTAGGGGCCGACCGGTGTGTCGGCCCCTACCCAGGAGAAAGCAGCTACCTTGCCGCCAGCCTATCGCTATGTTATTTGACAACTTGGCCTGCAAAGTGCTATATTAACCCTATAGTTAACCCCTTATAGCACGACATACAACGACGGGATACACGATGGCTTATACCCTGGTAGAAAACACCGATGTGGGCGACATCATTCGCTTCACCCCCTCGGCGGCGGCGGAGCTGTTGATCGGCCTCAGCGCCGCCCAGCAGATCCCGCCCCGGCTGAAGGGTTGGGCCGCGCAGGTGCGGGCGGCGCTCGGCCCGGAGTGGATGGACGAGGTGCGCTTTTTCGGGGAAGAATTCTGGCACCGCCTGGCCTTCATGGATCTGGTGGCCGACTATGACGGCCCGGCAGACGACGCGGAGGGGTTCCTCGACTATGTGGCCGGGCTGGACGGCGATACCTTCCTCTATTATCTCTGGGGGCGGCTCATCCCCCGCGACGAAGTCCCCACCTTGCGCCCGCATCCCGCAGTGCTGATCCAGCGCATGTACGACTTTTACGAGGCGATCTGGCCGGGGAGCGGGCGCGACAAGACGGGCGGCACCATGCTCGCCCGCAGCGCCCTGATGGCCGAAGAGCTACAGACGCGGCTGGTGGCACTGCTGCGAGTCTTCAACGAGCGGGTGTTGCGCCCCGAACTGCCCGACCTCCGGCGGCGCTGGGCGGCCAGCATTGCCGAGCAGCGCGCCGAACTGGCCCGCACCGAACCGACCACCTTCATCAGCCGGATGATCGGGGCGCGGATCCTGCCGCCGATGTTCCCCGAAGGCACCCCCCTGCGCGAATTGCGCCTGGTGCCGTCCACTTACCTCTGGCGCGCGCACTTCGAGGTCTGGGGCCACGGCACGATTATCCTGTTCTACGATGCCAGCCTGAGCAGCGAACGGATAGCCGCGCTGGACCAGGAGGGGCAGGATATCGGCGTGCTGGCGGCGGCGCTGTCCGACCCCAACCGCCTGAAGATCTTGCGGGCGATCAACCAGGACGAGGAAGTGTACGGGCACAAACTGGCCCTGCTGTGCGGGATCAGCCAGCCCGCCGTGTCGCGCCATATGGGCATCCTCAAGCGGGCCGGGTTTGTCGATGAAGTACCCAGCGAGGGGCGCGTGCTCTACCGCCTGCGCCGCGCCGCGTTTGAAGATCTCGCCCCCCGGTTGAGCCACTACCTCGGTATTTAAGGCCCGTCCCACCCAAGATCGGTCTGGAGACTGATGCGCGTTTTCCGGTCTGGTGATAAGATAATAACAAGTTAGTTAAGCGATTATAGAAACGACCCACCCGGCAGCGTGGGTATTTTAAACCCGACTCTATTAACCCATTAGTTAAGGAGTTAAAGGAGGCCACAAATGCAGCACAACATTTATACCCTGGAAAAAGAGATGCTCCGGGGGATCGAACAGCGCCGCCAGGCCGCGCTCCAGCCCCCCACCGGGGACGGCGAGAAGACCACCTTCCCCATCGGGCGATGGGAAGTGCTGGTCGTCACCCGCACCCTGGTTCGCATCGGCCCGCTGGTGCTGGCCTGGGATCGGCGCTAGCCCGCCCTTACAACTTCACTACCTGGCCGGGCCGGGTAGGGATCGCGCTCATCGCGTTGCGGGTATCCACGATCAGGGGCGCGTACTGGGCGATCCAGGCAAAATCGTAGCTGCTGTGGTTGGTGGCGATGACAACGCAGTCACTCGCCGCCAGCCGCTCGGCGGTCAAGGCCACCCCATCGAATAGCTCGTCCTCGATCCGTACCTGGGGGATCACCGGGTCGTGATAGGCCACCTCGGCCCCCTTCTGCGCCAGCAGGCCGATGATATCCAGCGTGGGCGACTCGCGCACATCGTCAATGTCGGGCTTGTAGGTCACCCCCAGCACCAGCACTTGCGCGCCGTTCAGCGCCTTGCGTTCGCCGTTCAGCGCATCCTGCACCTTCTCCACCACATAGCGCGGCATCCCGGCGTTCACGCTGGCCGCCAGTTCGATGAAGCGGGCGTTATAATCCAACGTCTTCAGCTTCCAACTGAGGTAATGCGGGTCCACCGGGATACAGTGGCCGCCCAGGCCGGGGCCGGGGTAGAAGGGCATGAAGCCGAACGGCTTGGTCGCCGCCGCGTCGATCACCTCCCACACATCGATCCCCAGCTTGTCGCACATGATCGCCATCTCGTTGACCATGCCGATGTTGACCATGCGGAAGGTGTTTTCCAGCAGCTTGACCGTCTCGGCGGTGCGGGTCGAGGAGACGGGCACCAGTTCGTCTACCGCGTAATGATAGAGCAGGCAGGCGTGGCGGGTGCATTCAGGCGTCACCCCGCCGATGACGCGCGGGATGTTGCGGGTGTGATAGCGCGGGTTGCCGGGATCGATCCGCTCCGGGCTGAAGGCCAGGTAGAAATCGCGCCCTACCTGCCACTGGTCGGCCTCCAGGCGCGGCAGGATCACCTCGTCGGTGGTGCCGGGGTAGGTGCTGCTCTCCAGCACCACCAGCAGGCCAGGGTGGAAGTAGGCGGCGATGCCGTCCGCCGCCGCCACAACATAGGAAATGTCGGGATCTTTGGTCTTGTTCAGCGGTGTGGGCACGCAGATGCTCACCGTGTCCAGCTCGCTGATCACGGCGTAATCGCCCGTGGCTCGCAGCTTGCCGCTCTTGACCAGCGCTGCCAGCGTCTCCGTCGGCACATCCTTGATGTACGACTCGCCCGCGTTGACCGCCGCCACCTTGCGGCTGTCCAGGTCGATGCCGATCACGGTGAACCCTGCCGTTGCGAACTCCACCGCCAGCGGCAGCCCCACGTAGCCCAGCCCCACGATCCCCAGCACAGCGGTGTGCGCGTTAATCTTCTCTTCTAATGTACTCACTCGTCCCCTATCCCTTTTCTCTTGCCTGCGGCAAGCATATCCAGAGGATTATAGCAAAGGGGCGGAAGGAGTGTCAAAGCAGGTGATCTTGGTGGCCGTTCGACGGTGGGTGCAATTGATGGTATACTGCCCGGGACCCTCCTGATCAGGAGGGCCTTGCCCGATGCGCCTTCCTTTGCTACTGCCCCCGGTCAACCCCGGCGCGCTCGCGCCGCCCCCCGCTTGCCCCCCCGGACTGCCCCGGCTCCCCCTGCCGCCTCCATCAGGCCGTGCGTTAGCCCGTCCGCGATACCCGCTACGCCCCCGTGCCCGCCGCCCGCGCTCAGTGCTTGGCCGGTCGTCATACCTGTCGCATCTATCCCCGCGGCGTGACGACGGCCCCCCCCTCCCCGCGGGTGCGCGGGCGGGGCGGGCTGTTCTACCTGCTCGGCCTCAGTTACGGGGCCACCGCCCGCGCCTTAGAGGCCCGCGGTGTGCCCCTGGCCCCGTCTACCATATACGAAGCCGTCCCGGCGACCGCCGCCCAACTGCCGGATCTGCGGCAAACCGCCGTGTTCGCCGGGCTGCGCACCCCGGCGGTCGGGGCCGAGTTAACCGCGCTGTTGTGCACGGGCGAGTGGCGCACCGAGGGCCGCACCGTCGATGCCCTCAGCGGCCTGACCTTGACCATGGCGGGGCTGGCCGGGGCGGCGGCGGCCACGCTCCAGGCGTGGTTGGCCCCCCTTGTGGCGGCGGTGGGCGCCGAGC
>JBBSEL010000492.1:0-4320 GCA_038239755.1 Chloroflexia bacterium
CGGCGCGCCCGCAGGGCGCGCCGGGGCCTGTTTGTCGGGAAGATTGGTGCCTTGTAGCGGATGCCGAGCCGTATTCTGTAGTATAATGTCAACAGGAGTACCACAACGGAGGTGCGGACGGTTGACGGATAGCAGCACACTCGATCCAGCAGAGGTGGCGCAACGGCTCGCCGCCGAAATCGAAGCGCAAGGCTTGAGCCTGAATGCGCTGGCGACCAAATCCGGCGTCGCCCGCCTGGTCATCCGGGAATTGTTGCAGGGGTCGGAGCGCCAGCGCAACCCGATCACGCTGGTCAAACTCGCGCTCGCGCTGGGCCAGTCTGCCGACTGGCTGGGGGTGGTGCCACCGCCAACGATTCCGCCTGGCCCCGGACGGCGACTGTACAGCGCGCGCCTGGCGCGGGGCTGGACGCTGGATGATCTGGCCGCCGCCTCGCAGGTCAACCGCCGCACGATCCACAATCTGGAGCATGGGGCCGACGGGCACGCCCGCACCTGGGCCGATCTGGCCCGCGCGCTGGAGGTCAGCGTTGCCGATCTTCAGGGGCCGTAACCGATATCTGTAGGGGAGTAATAGACGCAGCTAGCGGGAGGCTGCGCCGCGCCGCCGCACCTTGCGCGGCGGCACAGCTTGCAACCAGATGGAAAAAGTACGAGACGAGCGCTATGAATACGAAGCATTAGGTAGCACCGCCTGGTGTGACCTCCAGGTCTACCGGGCGGAGGATGGCGCAGTGCTGGCACTGTGCGCCGAGCGGGTGGACAACCCTGGCCCGAGCATCACCAGTTGGGCCGCGCCCCTGGCCGAGGCCGTCTGGCGGCAGGCAGGCGAACCCCCTGTGTTTACCTGGATCGAGCATTACCCCCCGAACCGCCGCGACGGGGCCGAGGAAACCTTCGCCCTGGTGCAATTTCAGCCGACCCCCCTCGGCACCTTCACCGCGCCACACTGGCGACAGGTGCCGCGCCCCGCGATCATGGCGCTTTTGGAGCCGACCACGCTCGGCGCAGCAGCGGCGGAGTGGTCCAGCATCCCGCTGCCGAACCTGCGGCTCGACTGCGCGACGTGCGGGCAACCGCTGACCGTCTCGGAGGTATTGGAGGGGGCGCGGCAGTGTGCTGCCTGCGCGAGCGGCGCGCCCGCGCCTAGCCAACCCGAAACCGAGGGCGAGCCATTGGATGAGGCGCGGGCGGCCTGGCTGACGCGGACCAATGCCCACGTGGCGCAGCTCGCCCTGACGCGGACGCAACACGCCCGCCTGCTCGCCGCGCTGCTGGGGGAGCGCTCGTTGTGGTCTTTATCCCCGGCGGAGCTATACGCGATCATCACCCAAGTAGAGCAATTCCCCGATGCGGCGGCGGTCCAGGCGTTCCTCGACACCCAGCCGCCTGATCCCGGCTTCATTGCCTGAGTACGGGGTGAGCAGACGAGCGCGGTGCGATAAAGGGCGTGGGGCAGGGGCGATCTTCACCAGGGCTTGACTCACCCATCAAATGTGGTGTACTATTAACCCATCCCAACAAATCACCAGACAGAAAGGACCCGCGTTGGTTCAACTCTACCTCCCCACGGCCACCCTCAGCGACATCGAAAAGCGGCTGTGGGAGGCCGCCGACGAGTTGCGCGCCAACTCCAAGCTCAAGGCCAGCGAGTATTCGGTGCCGGTGCTCGGCCTGATCTTCCTGCGCTTCGCCGATTACAAGTTCGCCCAGGTGGATGCCGACCTGAAGGGGGCCACGCCCCTTGCCGAGGGGGCGACCCCGCGCCGCCGCTCGGTCGGCAAGGCCGACTACCAGGCGCGGGGCGTGCTCTACCTGCCCCAGGAGGCACGGTTCGATCGGCTGCTGCAACTGCCCGAAGGGGCCAACATCGGGCAAGAGATCAACGACGCCATGCGGGCCATCGAGGCGGAGAACGACGAGCTGCGCGATGTCTTGCCCCGCACCTACACCCGGCTCGACAACGACGTGCTGGTCACGCTGCTTCGCAACTTCGCCCGCATCCCGGTGGACATCGAGGGCGACGCCTTCGGCAAGATCTACGAATACTTCCTGGGCAAGTTCGCCATGGCCGAGGGGCAGAAGGGCGGCGAGTTCTTCACCCCCACCGCCCTGGTCAAGCTGATCGTCGAGATCATCGAGCCGTTCCACGGGCGCATCTATGACCCGGCCTGCGGCTCCGGCGGCATGTTCGTCCAGAGCGCCGCCTTTGTCGCCAACCACCAGCGCAACCCCGGCGCGGCGATCTCGATCTACGGCCAGGAGAAGACGGATGAGACGCTGCGGCTGTGCAAGATGAACCTGGCTGTGCATGGCCTGTCGGGCGACATCAAACAGGCCAACACCTATTACGAGAACCCGCACCAGGCGGTGGGCCGCTTCGACTTTGTCATGGCGAACCCGCCGTTCAACGTGGACAAGGTGGACAAGGAGCGGATCAAGGACGACCCGCGCTTCCCGCTGGGGATGCCGCGCAGCGACAACGCCAACTACCTCTGGATCCAGCTCTTCGCCAGCGCGCTGAACCAGCGGGGCCGGGCCGGGTTCGTCATGGCGAACTCGGCAGCCGACGCTCGCGCCTCGGAAGGCGAGATCCGCGGGCGGCTGATCGAGGCCGGGCTGGTGGACGTGCTGGTCGCCGTCGGCTCCAACTTCTTCTACACCGTCACGCTGCCCTGCACGCTGTGGTTCTTCGACCGGGGCAAGGCGGGCACGCCCCGCGCCGACCGGGTGCTGTTCGTGGACGCCCGCCACCTCTACCGCCAGCTAGACCGCGCCCACCGCGACTGGACCCCCGCCCAGATCGAGTTCCTGGCGAACATCGCCCGGCTCTACCGGGGCGAGCCGGTGGAGACCGGCGCGGGCAGCGGCCCCTTGCTGGCCGAACACTTCCCCGACGGGGCCTACCGCGACGTGCCCGGCCTGTGCCGCGCCGCCTCGCGGGCCGAGATCGCCGCGCAGGGCGGGAGCCTCAACCCGGGCCGCTATGTGGGCGTGGCCGACCGCGCCGCCGACGCGTTCGACTTCAAAGAGCGGCTGGTGGAGTTGAACGAGGAGTTGGAAGTCCTCAACGCCGAAGCGCGAGAGCTGGAGGCACGGATCGGGGAGAATGTGGCGTTGTTGTTGGAAGAGAGCTTCTGATGGGTGCTGTACTCAGTGTTCCTGCTCAAAGAACAGAGTGGCGAGAAACACGAATTGGCAGTCAATGCCTTGTTGGGGACGGCGCACACGCTAAAATTGCGCGCCAAGAAAATGGCATGATGTATTTGACCTCAAAGAATTTTAAGAGCGGAGGCTTGGATCTATCCACTGTGGATTACATTTCGGACGACGATTATGCCAGGTACTTTAGAAGCAAATCGAATGCTCTAACGCAACCACAACCAGGCGATGTATTGCTTGGGATTATCGGTTCTATAGGTGAGCCTTATTTAGTCGGGCATCAGGATCGATTTGGCATTTCTAGTAGTGTGGCTATATTGAGACCTGATAAGTCAGTGCTACTTCCGAAGTATCTCTATTACTGGATGAAAGGTCATATTTTCCAAGATGCGCTCTATGGAATCAAAGGAGGGGTTGCACAAGGCTATGTGAGCCTTACAATGATCCGCTCACTCCCTTTGGAGTATCCACCGCTCCCCACCCAGCGCAAAATCGCCGCCATCCTCAGCGCCTACGACGACCTGATCGCCAACAACACCCGCCGCATCGCCCTCCTGGAAGCCCTGGCGCAGACCCTCTACCGCGAGTGGTTCGTCCACTTCCGCTTCCCCGGCCACGCCGCCGTCCCCCTGGTGGACTCCCCGCTGGGGCCGATCCCGGCAGGGTGGGGGGTGGTTGAGTTACACGAGCTTTATAAAACGAGTTCCGGGGGAACTCCCCATAGAAAACATCCAGAGTATTATACTGATGGCACCATTAATTGGCTTAAGACGCAGGAACTCAAAGATGGCTTCATTTTTGAAACAGCAGAGAAAATCACACAGACAGGGTATGATAAGTCCTCAGCAAAGCTGTTCCCGATCAAGACAGTTATTGTAGCAATGTATGGAGCCACTATCGGCCAGTTAGGTATTCTAGCAGAACCTTCTACAACAAACCAAGCATGTTGCGCCGTTCAGAAGACGGCACAACATTCCGCATTTGATTATGCTTACGCCTATCTATATCTTCTACATAATAGAGTCTATGCACAATAACGGCATGAACATGGTATAACAGCCTCACTTGCTGAGCAGCAAAAGGAGGTTAGACCATGTTCACTGAGCAGAGTTTGCACGATCAGCCTGCGCTCGTCAAGGCCCTCATGGGCCTGCCCGC
>JBBSEL010000493.1:0-4319 GCA_038239755.1 Chloroflexia bacterium
GGGGTGTACAGATCAGCCCGGTTGCTCTATAATAGCAGCAGGGGATCGCGTCACCCCACCCCCACCCCGACGAGAGGAGGTAACATCTCATGAACGATACGGCCTGGTTGGTCCTCAACCTGAGCACTGCCTGAGGCGTCCGGCGCGATCGCTGGACGCGATCCGAACTGGCCCGGCAAGACGGCCCGGCACAAGCGGACGGCGGCGGGGGATGGTCTCCTCACCTCCCCGTGCGCGTGCTGCCTGCCCGATCCCCATTGTTGTAAGGGAACCGCATACCCTTGTCGCACGCTGCTGCGGCCCCGCCGTTGGTCCCCGACCACGGAGAGCGGGCCAGCACCTGGGCCATGCTGCGTAGTTTTATAGCCGCGATCCTCCCACAGCGTGCCGATGGACCCACCATCCCGGCGCGTTACGAGCCTGAGCGATGACCGACCCAACCCCGAATGATCCCCCGCCCCTGGCGCACGACGACCGCCAGGGAGAGATCCGCCATACCTGGACGGTGCGCGCCGCGTGGCGTGGCGGCCAGGAAACCACCGTCTACGCCCGCAACCAGGCCTTCACCGTAGGGCCGCCGGTCAGCTTCAAGGCGAGCGACCCGCATCCCAGCGCGATAGAATACCTGATGGGTGCGCTGGCCGCCGACCTGACCAACGGCTACCAGATCCACGCCGCGCGGGCCGGGGTGGTAGTCGATGCACTCGAAATTCGCCTGAGCGGGCAGCTCGATAATGCGCTGGTCTTCCTGGGGGTCATCGGGGAGACGGGCAGCCCCGGCTTTCACCGCATCACCGGCACCCTCTACGTCACCGCCGATGCCGACGACATGGCTCTCCAACACATCTGGCAGACGACTCTGGCCCGTTCACCTATTGTCAATACCCTGCGACACGGGGTCACCCTGACCCTGACCTTGCAAATCATCCTCTAATTCACCAGAAGGAGTATGCGCACGATGACAACGACTCATGCCCCCGCCGAGACCTATATGGACAGCCTGGACACGATTATCCAGACCGTGATCGCCCCCCAGGCGGTCGCCATCGATCAGACCGGGACGTTTCCCCGCGCCGCCTTTGATGCTCTGGGACAGGCGGGCCTGCTGGGCCTGATCAGCGCGACCGAAGTGGGCGGGCTGGGGCAGGGCCACCGCGCCGCCTCGCTGGCCGTAGCGAAAGTGGCCGAGGCGTGTGCCTCCACCGCCATGATCCTGTGTATGCACTACGCCGGGACGGCGGTGATCGAGGCCTACGGCCCGCGCGACGTGCGCGAAGCCATCGCCGCCGGGAAGCACCTGACCACCCTCGCCTTCTCCGAAGCCGGGTCGCGCAGCCATTTCTGGGCACCGGTGAGCACAGCGACCCCGGTGCCGGGCGACGGCCAGGTGCGGCTGGATGCCCAGAAAAGCTGGGCCACGGCGGCGGGGCAAGCCAACAGCTATGTCTGGTCGAGCCGCCCGATGACCGCCGAGGGGCCGAGCACGATCTGGCTGGTGCCGGGCGACGCGACGGGGCTGACCATCCCCGCCCCGTTCAACGGCCTGGGCCTACGGGGCAATAACTCCTCGCCGGTCCGCGCCGCCGATGTAGAGGTACCCGCCGCCGCGATGCTGGGACCCGACGGCGGCGGGTTCGACGTGATGATGGGCACGGTCTTGCCCTACTTCTGCCTGATGAACGCCGCCGGGTCGCTGGGCATCATGGAAGCGGCCACCGCCAGGACCGCCGCCCACGCCGCCGGGACCGGATTCGCCCACCTGGAGGGCAGCACCCTGGCCGAACTGCCAACCATCCGCGCCTATATCGCCCGGATGCGGATCAAGACCGACCTGGTGCGCGGCCTGCTGCTGGACACGTTCGACGCGCTGGAAACCGGGCGGCCCGACACGATGCTGCGGGTGCTGGAGATCAAGGCGGCGGCGGGGGAATCGGCCACCGAAGTGACCGACCTGGCGATGCGCGTCTGCGGCGGGGCCGCTTTCCGCAAAGAGGTGGGGGTGGAGCGCAACTTCCGCGATGCCCGCGCCGCCACCGTCATGGCCCCCACCACCGACGTGCTCTACGACTTCATCGGCAAGGCCGTTTGCGGGATGCCGCTCTTCTAGGAGGACCGTTCATGATTACGCCGATTCGTGTAGGCGCGGTGATCTATGATCCCAAAGTGGTCGTCATCTGGGACATCATCAAAGACTTTTTCCAGGTCCAGGGCTGTCCGATGGATTATGTCTTCTACAGCAACTACGGCCTGTTAGTCGATGCCCTGCTGGAAGGGCATGTCCATATCGCCTGGAACTCGCCCCTGGCCTGGGTGGATGCCCAGCGGCGCACCGGCGACACCTGCCGCGCCGTCGCCATGCGCGACACCGACCAGGACCGCGTGACCCACCTGCTGGTGCGCGGCGATAGCGACATCGCCACCCTGGCCGACTTGCGCGGCAAGACCGTGGCGACGGGCGCACAGGACTCGCCCCAGGCTACCCTCCTCCCGCTCCACCTGCTCCATACGGCGGGGCTGGAGCCGGAGCGCGACTTCCAGGTGCGCCGCTTCGATATCGCCGTGGGCAAGCATGGTGACCACATCGGCGGCGAACGGCACACGCTGGAAAGCCTCCTCAGCGGCGAGAGCGATGCCGCCGCCGTCCTCGATCTGAACTGGGCCGGGTGGTCGCACGATGGGTCGGTGCCCGCCGGGGCGATCCGCGTGCTGGCGACCACGCACCCATTCGACCATTGCAACTTCACCGTGCGCGCCGATTTCCCCCAGGCCGACCTGGACCGCTGGTTGACTGCGCTCTTTGCCATGACCTACGATAACCCGGCCCACCGCGAGATGATGGACCTGGAAGGTTTGCACGCCTGGCTGCCGGGCCGCACCAGCGGCTATGCCGACCTGGAAGCCGCCACCGCCGAGCAGCACTTCTTCGGCGGGGAGGCGTAGGCATGGACAGCGGACAACGGCACGCCCTGCCCCTCTTCCCGGTCACCACCGTCGGCAGTTGGCCGCGCCCGCGCACCCTCCTGCGGGCCTTGCGCGACCACCAGGCCGGGCGGCTGAGTTGGGACGACTTCAACGCAGCGGCAGACACAGCGGTACTGGACGTGCTGCGGGCGCAGGAAGCCGCCGGGGTGGATATCGTCAGCGACGGCGAGCAACGGCGCGACAACTTCTACAGCTTTGTTGCCGAAAAGCTGGACGGCGTGCGCCTGATGACCCTGGCCGAACTGCTCGACTACGTGGAAGACAAAGCCAGCTTTGAAGAGATCCTGGGCACGCTCGACGTGCCCGCCTACTCGATGATGAACCCCACCGCAGTGGGGCACCTGGCCCGCCGCGCCCCTATCGCCGTGGACGAATACCGGTTTCTGCGCCAGCACACCAACAAGCCAATCAAGATCCCCCTGCCCGGTCCCTACCTGCTCACCCGCGCCATGTGGGTGGAGGGGTTGTCGGGCGGGGCATACCGGACGAAAGAAGCGCTGGCCGACGACGTGGTGGCGATCTTGCGCGAGGAGTTGCAGGAGCTAGCCGCCGCCGGGGCCGACTTCGTGCAGTTCGATGAGCCGGTGTTGACCGAACTGGTCTTCAGCGCCCGGCGCAACGCCCGCACCTTCATGTGCGCCGCCCTCAGCACCCGCAGCGACCCGGCGGAAGAACTGGCCTTCGCGGTGGACCTGATCAACCGGGTGACGGCGGGCATCACCGGGCCGCGCATCGGCGTCCACGTCTGCCGGGGCAACTGGAGCACGCACGAAGAAGTCCTCTTGAGCGGTTCCTATGGCCCCCTCCTGCCTTACCTGGACCAACTCCGGGTCGATCAACTGGTGCTGGAATGGGCCACCCCCCGCGCCGGGACGCTGGCCGTCTTTGCCGACCGACCGCTCCGTCAGGAGTTGGGGCTGGGCGTGGTCAACCCGCGCACCGAAGAGGTCGAACCGCCCGCGCAGATCGTGGCCGAGGTGGAGGAGGCGTTGCAATACATCCCGGCGGAGCGCCTGTTCCTCAACCCTGACTGCGGGTTCGGCACGTTCGCCACCCGCCCGATGAACGATACCCGCCACGCGGTAGGCAAGCTCGAAGCAATGGTGGCCGCCGCCGCCACGCTGCGCGCCCGCCACGCCGCCACACTCGCAGTTTAACGTCGGTCAGCACGTCGCCCCCGCCATCACTGGCTCTAGCCAAGTTAGGATGGTGGGGCGACGGCACCTGCTGGCGTAGGGGCGGGGGGGGGGGGGCCGGCGCCCCGGCGGCTTGGGGGAACACAAGGCGACGAGCGGAGCGGGGGCCGGGGGCCGCCGCCCCCCCCGAACAAACGCAAC
>JBBSEL010000494.1:0-4313 GCA_038239755.1 Chloroflexia bacterium
CGCAACAACCCGGCCCACACCCTGCTGCCCGCCCTGGACACGGCGCTGCGCGAGTCGTCGGGGGCGACCGACGGGCTGGTGATCACGCTCACCGAGCAGGTGGTCAGGCCGGGGGTGATCACCCTCACGCCGGAGGCGTACCGGGCCGGGGGGGCCAACGCCCTGGCGCGCAGCTTCGCCCTGTGGGACCGCACCGTGAACGAGTTGGACCGTCTGTTGCAGATGCGGATCGACGATTTCGCCCACCAGTTTTATCTGGTGCTGGTGGTGACTGCCGTCGTGCTGCTGCTGGTTAGCTACCTCTGGATCGGGTTCTATGCGGCGGTGCGGCGCACCGTCGGCCAACTGGAGCAGGCCGCGCAGGGGATGGTCAACGGCACCATGACCGCCGATTTCCGGGTGGATAGCCACGATGAACTGGGCCGGGTCGCCACCGCCTTCAACCAGATCGCCACGGCCCTGGTCGCCTCCAGCGCCTACCGGCAGGCGGTGCTGGACAATGTGCCCGACGGGATCATCATCACCGACGCCACCGACCGGATCACCTCGTTCAACCCGGCGGCAGAGCAGATCTTCGGCTACCAGACCGGGGAAGTGGTCGGGCAGCCGTTCGATCTGCTGCGGCCCCCCGACGCGGCGGCGGACGAGAGCGGGGCCGCACCCGCCCCGGTGACGGGGCGGCGCGAGGTGCGGGGGCGGCGCAAAGACGGCACGACCTTCCCGATGGATGTGGCGCTCAGCGCGATGCGCGCCGGGCAGCAGGCCCTCCAGATCGGAGTGGTCCGTGATATCACCCGGCGCAAACAGGTCGATCTGGAGCTAGAGCAGGCCAAAGACGCGGCGGAAGCCGCTTCGCAGACCAAGTCGGAGTTCCTGGCGAACATGAGCCACGAGATCCGCACCCCCATGAACGCGGTGATCGGCATGAGCGGCCTCTTGCTCGACACCCCGCTGACCCCGGAGCAGCGCGACTACGCCGAGACGATACGCCACAGCAGCGACGCCCTCTTGACGATCATCAACGACATTCTCGACTTCTCCAAGATCGAGGCCGGGCGACTGGAACTGGAGCGGCACGGCTTCGATCTCCGCGACTGTATCGAAAGCGCCCTGGACCTGGTGGCGACGCGGGCGGGCGAAAAGGGGCTGGACCTGGCCTATGTGGTCGATGCCCACACCCCCAGCGCGGTCATCGGTGACGTGACCCGCCTGCGCCAGGTGCTGGTCAACCTGCTCAGCAACGCGGTCAAGTTCACCCGGCAGGGCGAGGTCGTCGTCTCGGTGGCGAGCCGCCCGGCGGGGGCCGACCAGCACGAACTGCATTTCACCGTGCGCGATACCGGCATCGGCATCCCCGCCGACCAGATGCACCGCCTGTTCCAGTCGTTCAGCCAGGTGGACGCTTCGACCACCCGGCGCTATGGCGGCACCGGCCTGGGCCTGGCGATCAGCCGCCGCCTATGCGAGCTGATGGACGGCACCATGTGGGTCGAGAGCGTGGTCGGCCAGGGGTCTACCTTCCATTTCACCATGCTCGCCCAGCCCGCGCCCGCCACACTGCGTGTCTACCTGGAGACCAACCAGCCCGAACTGCTGGGCAAGCGCCTGCTGATCGTGGACGACAACGAGACCAACCGGCTGATCCTCAGCCTCCAGGCCCATTCCTGGGGCATGATCACCCGCGCCACCGGCAACCCCCGCGAGGCGCTGGAGTGGGTCCGCACCGGCGAGCCGTTCACCATCGCTATTCTGGATATGCATATGCCCGAGATGGACGGGGTGATGCTGGGCCGGGCGATCCGCCAGTACCGCGACGCGGCCCAGTTGCCGCTGGTCATGCTGACTTCGCTGGGGCGGCGCGAAGCCGATATCCAGGTGGTGGACTTCGCCGCCTTCCTGACCAAGCCGATCAAGCCGTCGCAACTGTATAATGCGCTGGTGGGCATCTTTGTCGGCCAGCCGGTCTGGGTGCGCGAGCCGCCGAGCGAACTCCAGATCGACCGCCACCTGGCCGAACGGGTGCCCCTGCATATCTTGCTGGCCGAGGACAACGCGGTGAACCAGAAGCTGGCCCTACGCATCCTGGAGCGCATGGGCTACCGGGCCGACGTGGCCGCCAACGGGCTGGAAGTGTTGACCGCGCTGGGGCGGCAGCCCTACGACGTGGTGCTGATGGATGTGCAGATGCCCGAACTGGACGGCCTGGCGGCCACCCGCCAGATCCGCTTGCAGTGGCCCCCCGCCCGCCAGCCGCGGATCATCGCCATGACCGCCAACGCGATGCAGGGCGACCGCGAGGCCTGCCTGGCGGCGGGGATGGACGACTATATCAGCAAGCCGATCCAGGTGAAGGAACTCCAGATCGCCTTGGAGCGGAATGGGGCGGCCCCGCTCCGCGTGGAGCCGGAGGCAAGCACGACCTCGCCAACGACGGTGCTGGATCGAAACGTGCTGGACGAGTTGCGCGCCCTGGAGGCCGACGGTGCGCCCGACCTGCTGGCCGACCTGATCGGGCTGTTCCAGCAGGAAACCCCGCCGCTGATCGCGGCGATCAATGAGGCCGTGGCGACCGGCAACGCCGACAAATTGCGGGCCATGGCCCACACCCTTAAGGGCAGCAGCAGTAGCCTGGGGGCGAAAGGGTTGGCCGCGCAGAGCGCCGACCTGGAGCGCCTGGGGCGCAGTGGGTCGGTAGACGGAGCCGCCCCGCTGTTGGCCCCCCTATCGGCAGCATATGAACGGGTCTGCCAGGAGTTGGAGAGTCTTTTAACATCGGAGGTCAAAAGCTAGAAATCTATCGTTTCTTTTGGGGGATACGGTCGAGGGCTATCTTTTACCGGGTACCAATTTTATGATGAGCGATGAGGGGACAGGATGAGTATCTTACTTGTGGATGATTCGGCCAGCCAGCGGTTGTTACTGTCGTCGCTGTTGCGGTCGGGGGGCCATACGGGGTTGATCCAGGCCGACTCGGCCCAGGCCGCGTTTGACTGTTTGGGCGTGAGCGCGGGCACCACCGAGGCGCTGGTAGATTTGATTTTGATGGATATCAGTATGCCCGAGATCGATGGCATCATGGCCTGCCGCCAGATCAAAGCGACGGAACACCTGACCGACATCCCCGTCCTCATGGTGACAGCCAGCACCGAAGCGGAGGATCTGGAAATGGCCTTCACCGCCGGGGCGCTCGACTATATCACCAAACCGCTTAATAAAATCGAACTGCTGGCACGGGTCCGGTCGGCCCTGCGCCTGAAGCACGAAATCGACCGGCGCAAAGCAGCGGAGCGCGAACTGGCGGAGCTGGCCCGCCGGTTGCCAACCCCCGCCGGGTCCTGAGTCCCACCCACGCTTGCTACTCCGAGGAGGCCCCGCGTGCCCCCGCTTCTCCATACCCTCAGCAGCTATGTTCCGCGCATCCTGGCGAGTCGCTTGGCGCACGATCCCACCCTGGGGACAGAGCCAAGCACGGACCACTTTCCGGCTGCCGTGTTCTTTGCCGACATATCGGGCTTCACCACCCTGGCCGACCGGCTGGCCGAGCACGGCCCTGCCGGGGCGGAGGAGTTGACCGACCATCTCAACGCCTATTTCGGGCAATTAGTAGACCTGATCACGGCCCACGGCGGCGACGTGCTCAAGTTCGCGGGCGATGCCTTGCTGGCCCTATGGCCCGCCAGTGCCGAGTCGCTCCAGGGGGCGGTGCAGCGCGCCGCGCAGTGTGGGCTGGCGGCGCAGGCCACGCTCCACGCCTACGAGGTCGCCGCCGGGGTGCGCCTGTCGCTGCGGATCGGCATCGCGGCGGGCGAGGTGCAGGTCTTGCTGGTCGGCGGGGTGGCCGGCCGGCGAACTGCGTCCGCGCAGGCACCCTTCCACACGACCGAGACGCACTGGCCGACGGCGTCGAACGCCGCTTCTGCCCCTGTCGAGCCGACGCCCGTGCCGTCCGAGGAACTCGCTCCGAGCGACCTGACGAGCCCTGGAACGATCGCCGACCCTGTGCTCGAGCAGACGCGGGCCCGGCAGGCGCTCGACCGAGAGCTCGAAAGTCGCGCCAGCGAGGAAACGAAGTTTGAGGAGCTCCGCCGCGAGCAGGAAGCCGAGCGACAGGACCGAGCGACCGCAATCACCGAGCCGCCGGTCGCGAGTGACGAGCCCGCGCTCTAGCCCGCGCGCCCCGGACAGCCACCTTCTCGACCCGGTGCCGCGGGTGTCGCGACGGTCTGTGCGGGTACAACGACATGCATGGCCCGCCTTTCCGTCCACGATCCTGATCTGACTTCGCCGTCCCGCCGCCGCAGGCGTCGGCGCCG
>JBBSEL010000495.1:0-4311 GCA_038239755.1 Chloroflexia bacterium
GAGCAGCCCGCCAACGGGTCCAAGCGGACTCGCTGGCGGGCTGCTCGCTGCCGGGGGGGGCTTACGCGCCTGCGCCGACTGGCTCGGTGACGCGGGTGGCCTGCCCGATCTGGGTCGCCTTCGGCACCTCGATCAGTTGCCCGCTATGCACGTCGTAGATATAGCCATAGACGGGGATGGTGCCGGGGACCAGGGGGTGCTGGCGGATGCGGGTCACGTCGTCCACCACGCTCTGGGCCTGGTCTTTGATCGTCAGGAAGCTCATGTGGTGCGCCTCGGTCGAGCCGGGGCCGGTGCCCACGTCGCGCCAGGCGGTGCCGTCGTGGGTGGCGGTTTCCAGGCTCTGGGCCAGCAGGTCGCGGATGATGTCGTCGGTGAACGTCTCCATGCCACAATCGGTGTGGTGGATGACGAACCATTCCTGGGTGCCCAGCAGCTTGTACGAGATGACCAGCGACCGGATCGCGTCGTCGCTGGCCCGTCCACCCGCGTTGCGGATCACGTGGGCATCGCCCTCACGCAGCCCGGCGAATTTGGCCGGATCGAGCCGCGCGTCCATGCAGGTGAGGATGGCGAAGCGCCGCCCCGGCGGCATCGGCAGCTCGCCCTTGGCCCCGAAATCGGCGGCGTAGGTGGCGTTGGCATCCAGTACTTCGGTTAGAACAGTGCTCATCTCTGGTTCTCCTTATAGTTGATACATCGGGTCAATAACAACGGCCAGTACCGCGGGGTGGACGCCGTTGGCAACCCCTGGGTGTGCGGATGGATGCGCCTGCCCGTGGGCGGGTGCGGCGATCAAGCACAAAAAAGAGGGGCTGCCCCGGCGGGCAATCCCTCTGTGCTTACTCGGTCGGTCACCGCGATCAGGCGGTGGGTGCTGGCTTTACCAGCGTATCGGAGACGGCGGGATGAGAGGGGCCGGGGCAAAACCGCTGGGCATACAACAACACATGCCCAGCCGCGGACACAGACAGCTACAGCCCATGCCGCGCCCAGGGTCGGCGACCCCGGCGAGAACACGCTGCTGAACTTGGCTGTCGATCATCTGCTGGCTCCTCTTCTCCACTACGGACCATTATAGACCGCCCCTCCACCCGAAAGTGTAACGCTGCCCACATTGCCGGGGATCGGCCAACATCCGTGCCTGCGCGTGCCCCTGGCAGGCGGGGTGATCTTCCGCTTGTGCCCCGCGCCGGGAGATACGTACAGGGAGGAGAGCGAACGCTGGACCCGCTCCCCCGCCCATTGATGGCCGTTCGTATTCCGCGTTACAGGAGGGCTACCCCCATGTTATGGCGTCATGGTGATGTATTGATTGCCACGGTTGATTCGATCCCCCGGGGCGCGACCCGGCAGCAGCATACGATCCTTGCTCGCGGCGAGGTGACGGGGCATAGCCACCGCGTCGCCGACCCCAGCACGGCGCACCTGTTTGAACTGAACGGCACGCTCTACCTGGATGTGGTGGCCGCACTGGCGACGGTGATCCACGAGGAGCACCACACGATCACGCTGCCGCAGGGCACCTACCGGGTCTGGATCCAGCGCGAATACAGCCCCACCGCGATCACCCGCGTGCGCGACTAACGCGCCGTCTGCCGAGGAGACCCCCGCCATGCCCCGTGTGAGCTTGACCTCGTTGCGCGAACAGATCCTGGCCGGGCACGCGCCCGCCGGGGTCAAGGTAAAGGGCACCCTGGATCTGTCCGACTGCGCGATCACGGCGCTGCCGCCCGGCTTGCGGGTCGAGCGGCTGTGCCTGAACGGCTGCCTCACCCTGACCGCGCTACCCGCCGGGCTGGTCTGCGACGAGTTGGAGATGCGCGAGACCGGCGTGCGCACGCTCCCCGCCGATCTCCAGGTCTGCTACCTGCTCGACGTGAGCGCCAACGTGGGGTTGGCCGCGTTGCCTGCCGGGCTGCGGGTGGGCACGCTGCTGGCCCGCAACTGCCCCAGCCTGACCATGCTACCCGAAGGATTGACCGTTTACGAACTGGATCTGTCGGGCTGCACCCACTTCGCCGGGTGGCCCGCCACGCCGATCACCGGCCTGGGCCGCCGGATCTTGCGCGAGTGCCCGGCGCTGACGGCGCTCCCCGGCTGGATGACCAACCTGTGGGCACTGGACGTGCGCGGCTGCCCGAACCTGCGGGCGCTGCCCTACGGCCTGTGGGCCGCCGAGGTGGACCTGGCCGACACCGCGATCACCGCCTTGCCGTCCTCGCTCACCAACGCCCAGATGCGCTGGCGGGGCGTGGCTGTGGCGGCGCGGGTGGTGTTCGCCCCTGAAACGATCACAGCGGC
The DNA here is from genome assembly GCA_038239755.1 of Chloroflexia bacterium. Classification (GTDB taxonomy): domain Bacteria; phylum Chloroflexota; class Chloroflexia; order QHBQ01; family JAICKM01; genus JBBSAN01. Next base: position 2,305 of record JBBSEL010000495.1, read on the forward strand.
AGAGATTCTGGCCGACCGCAATACCGAGCGGCGGCGGGTGCTGGTGGAGCGGATGGGGGTGGAGGCGTTCTTGACCGAGGCGCAAGGCGAAGTGGTGGACCAGGACACCGATGCGGGGGGCGTGCGCCGCCTGATCCGCGTGCCGCTGGCGAACGACGAGCCGTTGGTCTGTGTCGCCGTCTTCTGCCCCTCCACCAGCCACCAGTACATGCTGCGCGTGCCGCCTACAACGAAAAGCTGCCGCCACGGCGTCGCCTGGCTGGCCGGATTCGACAACCCCGACGATTACCAGCCGGTGGTGGAAGCCTAGCCACCCCGGCGACCCGACAAACAGAGCGCCGCGAAGACGATCCTTCGTGGCGTTCTGCCTGTTCGGGTTTAGCGGTCTATCACCCGGCGGGCGGGGTGGTCGGGGGCACCGCCGCCAGCAGCGTGCGGAAGCCCGCGAACAGGTGCAGCAGCAACAGGAATGAGACGACGGTGAGGATCGTCGCTTTATCGTCGTAGACCAGCGAAACCAGCAGGAGCAGGAGATAGAGGACCGCCTCGACGTAGAGGAGCTGCGACCGCCGTGCCCCCGGCAGCACGATCTGCGGGATACTCCGCAGCAAGACAACGATGAGGATCGGCAGCGCCATTTGCCAGAAATAGATCGTCACAAACCCGATGGGTAGCACCCACCCATATGGCGGGAACAGCACCGCGAGGGCCAGCACCAGCGGCAGGGTGAAATGGAGCGCCGCCCGCCGCCAGCGCGGATCGGCCCCCTGCGGGTCGCGGATCTGCCGGATCAAGGCGCTGAACCCCAGCGCCAGGGCGGCGACCAACGCCAGGACGGTGTAGAATTCCAGGCCAAGCGGCATACCGATCCTCCATGATGCGTGAAACGTGAAACGTGATGCGTGACGCGCAATGAGGGCTGTGTGATGCGTATTTCTGATCGCTGTCCTTCAGCACTCAGCCCTCATTGCTCATTACTCATTACTCATCCCTCGTTACTCATTGCTCATCACTCGTCTATACTGGACGGTGGCGAGGGGAGGGGAGTTCCCTCGCTATTCTACTCCGGCTCCGGCCCAGGCGGCAAGCAGGGTGGGGTCGTCCATAGCGAAGGTGGCGCTGCCGTCGCGGAGGGCGGCGACCTGGGCGCGGTAGGCGGCCTGGGCGGCGGCGACGGGGCAAGGGCGGAAGCGCAGCCGGGTGCCGGGGGGGGCTTGCGCGGCCAGCGGCCAGTCGGCGCGGGCGACCACGCCCAGGACCGGGTAGCCGCCCACCGTCTGGTGATCGGCCAGCAGCAGGATCGGTTGGCCGTCGGGCGGTACCTGCAACGCCCCCCAGGGGATGCCCTGCGAGAGCAATTCGCCGCCGTCCGCTGCGCGCTCCAGCCGTGGCCCCGCCAGCCGCAGCCCCATCCGGTCGCTCTGCGCCGTCACCGTCCAGCCGTGGGCGCACAGCGTCTCCCAGGCGGTGGGGGCGAACGAGGCCGCATGGGGACCGGGCAACACCCGCAGCGTCGGGCTGTCACTATAAGCCGGATCGGCGGGGGTGGCGGGCCAAATCCGCCCGGCATAGCGGGTCGGGTCGCCGGGCGGTTGGGCCGGGGCCAGCACATCGCCGGGACGCAGGGGCCGTCCGCTTCCGTCCACCCCGCCAAAGCCGCCGGGGCCATACGTCGCCCGCGCCCCCAGCACCAGCGGCGCGGCGATACCGCCAGCCAGCGCCAGGTAGGCCCGCAACCCCCCGCGCCGCCCCCGGAACGCCAGCTTGCTCCCCGCCCGCAACAGGTAGCTGCCCCCCGGTGCCAGCGAGCGGTCCTCATCCACCCATGCGCCCAGGTCGGCCCCTGCCAGGCCGATCACGCACGTCTGCCCCACCCGCAACTCTGGTCCGGTCAGCGTCATTTCCAGCACCGGCGCATCCACCGGGTTCCCCACCAGCCCGTTGGCGACCGCCGCCGCCCAAGGATCGCACGCCCCCGCCCCCGGCACTCCCCATGCCGCCAGCCCC
>JBBSEL010000496.1:0-4307 GCA_038239755.1 Chloroflexia bacterium
CGAGGGCAAGTCGGCGGTGAAATAGGCCCAGGCGGCCCAGGCCGTGCCCCCCGCCCCCGCTACCATCAGCAGCAGGAACAGCCCCAGCGTGCTGCCCACCGCCGCCAGGATGGTCCGCAACATCCCGCCTTTGCGCCGCCGGGCCAGCCGGTAGCGCGGCGCGGGGTAGCGCAGCACAAACAGCGGTTTGTGCCGGGGATTGGGGGTTGGGGGTTGGGGGTTGGTACGCAGTTGCCCGTTCGGTAGCCGCATCGTCGCGTGTCCGTTGCTGGGCAGCCGGGTGGTGCGATGGCCGTTGCCCGACGCCGCACGGGCACGGATCACGCGCGCCCGTGCCCGCCCGTCATCAGGTGACGCAGGGGAGCCGGAAGGTGGGTTGGGCGGCAGCGTGGTGGTCATGATCAGGGTTCCCTATACTGCTGCCATTATAGCACAGACATTCGCCTCGTCCAAGTTATGTCACGCATCCACGGCACAAAGAAGGGGGGACGCTGCCGGGCAGCGTCCCCCCTCTGAGCCGATAGGCGGCTATCCCCGCGCCACCGGGGCCTGGATCTCGGTTACGTAGGCGTTCTGGTCGCCGTTGCGGTCGTACTGGAGGTAGACTTCGCGGCTGGGGCCGGTGATCTGGTAGCCGTTGGCCTCGATCCAACTGAAGAGCGCGCCGTAGGCTTGCGAGAGGGAGGCGAACGGGCCATGATGAACCACGTAGGCCATCTGCTCCACGCCGGGCAACTCTTCGATCTGCACCCGGTCGTCGGGGGCGAGCGTGCCGTTGGTCGGCCAGGCTGCCGCCACGTGCATGTCGGCGGGCTGCATCCCGCTATCATACCACAGGGCGATGCCCGGTCCGGCCATCCCGGCCTGGTTCTGCTTGATCGTGTTTTCCAGTTCGTCAAAGAGCCGGTTAAAGGTCTGGTTGATCTGTTCCTGGGTGGGGATCACGTCACGTACGATTGCCACCCGCTGGGCGTCCACTCGCTTCAGTACCACATCATAGTCGGGCATTGTATCCTCCTGTTCGATCTGGCTCAGCCGGGCCTCGATCCGGGCCAGCCGCTCCTGCGTCTCCGCCACCTGCTGCTGCAACTCGGCCTGCTTGAGCCGCAACATGCCGCGCAGTTGGGCCGGGGGCAGGTCGGTGGTCAGCAGGTGGGCGATCTGGTCCAGGGCCAGGCCCAGGTCCTTCAGCGCCAGAATGCGGTTGAGCCGGGGCAACTGCTCCATCTGGTAGTAGCGGTAGCCGGTGTAGCGGTCTACCTGGACCGGTTTGAGCAGGCCCACTTCTTCATAGTAGCGCAAGGTCCGCACCGTGACCTGGCTGAGCCGGGCGAAATCTCCGATCTTGATCATCTGTCCCTCTCTGCGCGCATCGGGGTCGGTGAAAGCTCTCCCCTCTATCATACAATCTACCGTAACGGTAGAGTCAAGAGGTACGAGTTGCGAGTTGCGAGTTGGTTATACCTCCGTACCGTCTGTAGGATATGGCTCTGCCCATTGATGGTCGGCCTACCCGGGCGCTGGGGCAACCCGACCATCAATGGGCAGAGCCATATCCTACAAGAGCGGTATTAGGCATGACCCGATCTCATCGTTCGAGTATAGTATAATGTGGAGACTGTGGTGCATCCATTCGCCACCCGATACGCACGAGTTAGGCCTATGCCCCGCAACGTTTCGACCATACTGAAGAGGATCGGCCAGGGTGTGTTGGCGTTGATCGTTCTGGCTGCCGGAGGCCTCTTGGGGATAAGAGGGATTATGCACGGCCACGCCGACTGTGCATGGGACGGGACGGCGCAGGCGTTCGTGGATACAAACACGAACGGGACGATGGATCTGGGCGAGCCACCGCTGGCAGGTGTCGCCTTCCGGGTAGACGATCCCTATAACCATGTGACCAATGCTACCGGGCGATCTCCCATCATCAGCGATGGGGCGGGGAGGGCGCTGCTCTCCGTGTTTCTCCCCGGCTGCCCCCATGCCGAATTCGAGATCTATGTACAAGCACCCGGCGGCTACACGCTGATCACCGCCGCCCCCCGCCATTCAAGCGACGCGGCCAGTGGCGAAATCTTCCCCTTCGGCTTCGTCCCGGCGGCCAGGCCGAAATAAGCCCCATCCTCCCGCCATATGGTATAATGAAGAGCTACCCGACCCGGCCACGAATTACTAACCACTAACCACTAACCACTAACCACTCGTCCCCCCATGCCCATCACCGTCCGCAAAGCCGTCCGCGACCTCCTGGGGCGCAAGCTGCGCGCCGCGCTCACCCTCGTCGGGATTCTGATCGGGGTGGCGGGTATCGTCGCGATCATCACCACGTCTACCAACCTGACGGCGGCGCAAACGGCGGCCTATAACAACAACTCGCAGCAAGACTTGAGTTGGTGGGTCGGCGGGGCCGGGCCGGGGCTGATCAACGCACTGGACGAACTGCCCAACGTGGCCGCCGTGGAACGCCGCGCCGACTATTATACCAAGTGGTGGGCGGGCGGCACCTGGCGCGACATGCGCTTCCTCGGCCTGGAAGACTTCGCCCACCAGGCGGTGAACCAGATCAATCTGGTCGAGGGGCACTGGCCGGAGCGGGGCGAGGTGGTGCTGGAAGTGTCGGTCAAGACCGTGGCCCCGGTGGCGATTGGTGACGAGTTGGTCTACCGTTCCGGCCCGAACAACGACCGGCGCACCCTCATCGTCAGCGGTTTCGCCAAAAGCCCCTCCTACCCCGCCGCCAACGTCATCGGCACATCTGTCGCCTACGCCAACGCCCGCGAAGTGCGCGCCATGTTCGGCTGGGACGCCGACAACAGCCTGCTGGTGCGGCTCAAGAACTTCGACGGGCGGGCAGACACGCGCCACGACATTGAACTGATCATGGACCGCCGCGGCCTGGCCCATGCCAGCTTCCGCCAGCGCGACCCCAACAACTACCCCGGCAAGCGCGAACTGGACGCGCTGATCCTGATGATGTTCACCTTCTCGCTGGTCGGGCTGGTCATCAGCGGCTTCCTCGTCGCCAACACCCTGGCCGCCGTGGTCGGGGAGCAGATCGGGGAGATCGGGGCGATGAAGGCCATCGGCGCGACGGGCGGGCGGATCATGCGGATCTACGTGCTGGCCGGGCTGATCTACGGCGTGGTCGGCACCGGGGCAGGGCTGCTGCTGGGCATCGCCTTCGGCTACGGGCTATTGCTCTACCTGGCCGGGCTGCTCAACCTGACCATCGGCAGCCTGTATATCGAGCCGCTGGCCTTCCTGGCCGGGGCGGGCATCGGCGGAGGGGTGACGGTCCTCGCGGCGCTCTTCCCGGCGTGGCGCGGCACGGCCATCCCCGTGCGCGAGGCGCTAGAGAGCTACGGCATCAATGCCACCTATGGCCGGGGCGCGCTGGACCGGCTGGTGCAGCGGGTGGCCCGGCTGCCGCGCATCCCGGCGATGGCGATCCGCAACCTGGCCCGGCGCAAGAGCCGCAACCTGATCACCGGGTTCGTAATCGCCCTGGCGACGGGGGCGTTCCTGGCCGCGCTCGGCACCAGTGCCTCGGTGGACCGCTCGATTGACGACCTCTACAGCCTGTACAATGTCGACGCCTGGGTCTGGTTCCAGAACCCGGTCGGCCAGAGCTTCAGCACCAGCCTGCACACCCTGCCCGAAGTGCGCGAGGTAGAGGCGTGGGCCGACAGCGGCGGCACCATCGAGGACACCCGCACGGCGGTCTGGGGCCTGCCGTTCGACACCACACTCTACAAAAAGCAGGTCGTCGCCGGGCGCTGGTACACCGACGGGGAGCAGGATGTGGCGGTGATCACGGCCAAGCTGGCCCAGGCGCGGGGCATGGTCGTGGGCGAACGCTTCACCCTGCAAACCGGGGGGCAGGACGCGCTCTTGCAGGTGATCGGCATCGTGGAGGACAACGCCGCCGCGCTGGGTACCACTGCGGTAGGCAAGGTCTTCCTGCCGCTCGACGTGCTCAGCCGCCTGCTCCACCGCCAGGGGGCCGCCGACTTCTTCGGCGTGCGCTTTGCCGACCATGATCCCGCGTCGGTGGACGCTGCTCTGACCGATCTGGAACGCCGCTTCCGCACGCAAGCGCCCGGCATGGCCCCGGCCTACCAGGACAAGGCCAGCAGCAAAGAGGCCAGCCGCATCCTCTCGCTCCTGCTCTACGCGATGGTGGTGATCGTCGGGGTGATCGGGGGCATCGGCATCGCCAACACGCTGACGCTGAACGTGCTCGAACGCCGCCGTGAGATCGGGGTGATGCGGGCCATCGGCGCGGGCGACGGCCATCTGGTGCAGAC
>JBBSEL010000497.1:0-4305 GCA_038239755.1 Chloroflexia bacterium
GAGGCGCTGATCCGCAAGCACTTTGACCTGCGCCCCGGCGCGATCATCCGCGACCTGAACCTGCGCCGCCCGATCTACAAGCAGACGGCAGCGTTCGGGCACTTTGGCCGCACCGATATCGATGTGCCCTGGGAAAAGACCGACAAGGCCGCCATCCTGCGCGCCGAAGCCGGCCTAGACACCCCGACCGCCGACACCGAGCGCGAGCTGGTCGGCACACGCTAACTGGTGATCAGTGGTCAGTGGTCAGTGGTCAGTGGGGTCGGGGCCAAGGGGTAACCTCGATGCGGGTCTACACGCCACTGACCACTGACCACTGACCACTGACCACTAGAGGCTGTTTATGCGTGCGCTGATTACCGGAGTGGGGGGGTTCGCCGGGGGCTATCTAGCCGAGCACCTGGCCCGGCATACCGATTGGGAGTTGTTCGGCACGATCCGCGCCGCGCCGAAAACCGAGGCAGTACCCCATCCTACCCCCGCCCAACCGCCGGTTGAGCGGACCTGGGCGGCAGACTTGCGGCTCCATCTGGTGGCGGCCAATTTGACCGACTACCAGGAAACCCGGCGGATGCTGGTGGAAACCCGACCCGACCTGATCTTCCACCTCGCCGCCCAGTCCATCGTGCAACGGGCGTTGGCCGATCCCGAAGCGACTCTGGTCAACAACCTGGTCAGCGAGCTAAACTTGCTGCGGGGGCTGCGCGAACTGGGGTTGGAGTCGCGCCTGCTGCTGACCGGATCGAGCGAACAATACGGCCATGTGCGCCCCGACGACCTGCCGGTGGACGAAGACACGCCGTTCCGCCCCGAAAACCCGTATGCGGTGAGCAAGATTGCGACCGATATGCTCGGCCTGCAATACTATATTGCTTACAAGATGCCGATCATCCGGGTCCGCCCGTTCAACCATATCGGCCCCCGGCAGTCGGAGCAGTTCGTCACCTCGGCCTTTGCCCGGCAGGTGGCGCGGATCGAAGCCGGGCTGCAAGAGCCGGTGATCCGGGTGGGGAACCTCAATTCGGAACGCGATTTCACCGATGTGCGCGACATGGTGCGGGCTTATCACCTCGCGCTGACCCAGGGGACGCCCGGCGAGGTGTATAATATCGGGTGTGGGCAGTCGGTGTCGATCCGGCTGATCCTGGACCTGCTGATCGGGTTGAGCAACGTGGCGGTGCGGATCGAGACCGACCCCGCCCGGATGCGCCCGTCGGATGTGCCGGTGATCGTCTGCGACCCGCGCCGCTTCCAGCAGCAGACGGGCTGGCGGCCCGAAATCGCCCTAGGCCGGTCGCTGATGGACATTCTCAACTATTGGCGCGCCCGTACGCAGGCCGAGATGGCGCGGGAGGCGTAGGGCAGGGACGAGGGCATTGGGGGGGCCAGGGGCCGCGCGGCGTTGTTACCCGGCCTCGGATCATGCGGTTTGGTGTATATACACGCGTCGGCACAACGAGGAGAGGCGCGTCAGGGAGGGTTAGGCATTGCGTGTTTTAATTACCGGCATCACCGGCTTTGTCGGGAGCCATATGGCGGAGTGGCTGTATTCGCAAAAAGATATCGAGCTGTTTGGCACCTATCGCCGCCGCAGCCGGGTGGACAATATCGAACATCTACTGCCGCACAGCCATCTGATCGAGGCGGGCGTGGCGAATGTCAACACCCTGCGTGAGGCGTTCCTTCGCGGCAAGATCAATCTGATCAACACCGACCTGGCCGATGCCTTCAGCGTCCACAAGCTCGTCGCAGCGGTGCGCCCGGATCGGATTTTCCACCTGGCGGCGCAAAGCTTCGTGCCTGGCTCATGGAACGCCCCCGCCGAAACGCTGCAAACCAACACGGTGAGTCAGCTCAACCTGTTCGAGGCGGTGCGTGAGGCGGGCCTCGACCCGTTGATCCAGATCGCCGGGTCGTCGGAGGAGTACGGGCTGGTCTTGCCCGACGAGGTGCCGATCACGGAGCAGAATCCGCTGCGGCCCCTCAGCCCCTACGCGGTAAGCAAGGTGACCCAGGAGATGCTGGCCTACCAGTACTGGAAGAGCTACGGGGTGCGCAGCATCGTGTCGCGGGGCTTCAACCACACGGGGCCGCGCCGGGGGTCCAACTTCGCCGAATCGACCTTTGCCTTGCAGATCGCCCGCATCGAGAAAGAGTTGCAGGAGCCGGTGATCTACGTCGGTGATCTGACCAGCTACCGCGACTACACCGACGTGCGCGACATGATCCGGGCCTACTGGCTCTTGCTGGAACATGGCGAACCGGGCGAAGTCTATAACATCGGCAGCGGCACCACGCACAGTATGCAAGAGGTGCTGGACACCTACCTGAGCATGAGCCGGGTGCAGGTGGAAGTGCGCCCCGATCCCACCCGAATGCGCCCGTCAGACGTGAAGCTGCTGTGGGCCGACGCGAGCAAGTTCCGCCGCGCCACCGGCTGGGAGCCGGAGATCGCCTTTACCCAGACTTTGCAAGACCTGTTGGACTACTGGCGGGCCAACGTCGAGGATAACCGCCGGGGCTGGTAAACGTCCCGATCTTTCGTTGCTTGGAACATTTCTCCCGGCTGTCGCGTATAATAAACATACGTGGCAGCCGGTTTCTGCTTTCCTGCGTCGGAGGACGACCCGTGAGCGTACAGATCCTCATAGACGACAATCAGATCGCGGCCTTCTGTGGGCGGTGGGATATCACGGAGTTCGCCCTCTTCGGCTCAGTTTTGCGCGATGACTTCCGCCCGGATAGTGATGTTGATGTCCTCGTCACCTTTGCGCCGGGGACACGGCGGCGGCTCGGCGATCTGCTCGACATGGAAGATGAACTGGCGGTGATGTTCGGGCGGAAGGTCGATCTGGTCGAGCGCCGGTTGGTGGAGCAGAACCAGAACTACATTGTGCGGAAGCACATCCTCCATTCAGCCGAGACCGTCTATGTCAAATGACCTCAAGTATCTGCTGGATATTCAGATAGCGGCCCAGAAGGTGCGACAGTTCACCGACAACAGCACTTGGGACGAATTCCAGCACAACGAGTTACTTCAATTTGCGGTGGTAAAGCTCATCGAAATCATGGGTGAAGCAGCCAGCAAAATCACGCAGGCGACGCGAGATGCCCATCCTGAGATCCCCTGGCGCGACATTATCGGCATGCGAAATCGCCTGATCCACGAATACTTTCGTATTGACCTGGAGACGGTGTGGGATGTGGTCGAGAACGACGTGCCCGGTCTGATTTCGTTGATCGGCCCCCTGATCCCGCCCGAAGAAGACATCTAACCAAACCCACAAACAGGAGGAGCCCATGACAACTGCAACGGAGACAGTAACCCTGGAAGAGCGCGACACGAAGGCCGAGTCGGCCACGGCCAGCGGGCTGGCCGCGGTGGTGTTGATGGCGTTCTTGCCGGGGCCGGTGTCGATGCTCGGGTGGATCGGCACCGTGGGGCTGATGACCAACGGTCTTGCCGACGCCTACGGGCACTACGATGCCCGGCGCGACAACATCGTTGAGCGCGTGGTCAGCATCTTGATGGCGGGGGGCACCGGTTGGGTACTGCGCGCCGGGGGGATGAGCCTGCTCAGCGGCCTGCTGGCGCTGACCGGCATCGGCTACATCGGCAGCGTGGCGATCAACCTGGCGGTGGGCCTGCCGATGGCCTACGCGGTGGCGAAGGGCGCACGCGCCATCTATCGCGGCGAACTGACCGGCGAAGTGCTGCGGCCCGATCAGGTGGGCGAAGTGGTCCGCAACGCCTACAGCGCCGCCCAGACGACCAACATGGCGACCCGCATCACCACCCGCCCCGCGTCGGATGCCGATGCTGCCGAGCAGATGCGCCAGGCGATTCAGGAGGCCGAAGGCCACCACAACCATGACACCAGGCGGCTAGACAGCTAGACCGGGCGCGGCAGCCTCAACAAACGTGCGCCAAAGCCGGGCGCGCCCCCCGGTGCGCGCCCCGGCGGAGGGCAGGGCACGACCAGCCCGCCGGAAATACGGCGGCGTAATACTTGCAAGTTTGTCGGAATGGCTGTATAATAACAACACGAATTGCGGGTGTAACTCAGTGGTAGAGTGCAACTTTCCCAAAGTTGATGTCGTGGGTTCGAGTCCCATCACCCGCTCCGCGCCCAGGCAGTTACGCCTGGGCGTTTGTATTATCCGGTGGATAGGTAGCTCAGTGAACGCCGGGCCGCACGAATGGGTATTTAGTAACTATCTCAAAAAGCCAGGCGCAACCAGCGTCTGGACCATAACAAGGCGCACGCCAGGTGCAGCAAGGCTAGGTAATTGCATGACTTTTTA
>JBBSEL010000498.1:0-4296 GCA_038239755.1 Chloroflexia bacterium
CCGCGAGGGCGTGGTTGTGGCGACCGGCTGGGCGATGGGTCGAGTGCCCCCGAAGTCACGTACGCCCGACAAAGCGACCTGCCGCTCGTCACTACACCGGCAGAGGGGGGATTCCCTGGCATGTCCGCTAACTATGCGAACAGCCCTGGACCGCCCCGCTGCCCCGCTTGCCCGGTTGCAGGAGTGGGGCCAATTGGGTATAATGGCACTATCTCAATTTGTGTCCGCAGGAAGGGCCGGGTCCCCGAAAGCGCTGCGGCAAGGAGCCAGTGTGACTGATCGTCCATCGTCCGGTTTCAGCCTGAGCGGCCTGCTCGGGCAGGTCCAACTTATCTATCGCCTGCTGCACGATGATCGGGTGCCGACGCTCTTGAAGGTCGCCGTGCCGCTGGGGGTGGCGCTCTACTTTGTCATGCCGCTGGATCTGATCCCGGACTTCATTCCGGGGCTGGGGCAGCTCGATGACATCGCTGTGCTGCTCCTGGCAATGAACCTGTTTGTCAAGCTGGCCCCCCAGGTGGTGGTGTCGGAACACCGCCAGGCGCTGGGGCAAGTGGATCCCCAGGGCGACGCGACCACTCGGTTGCACCCGGCGGATGCCCCCCGGCAGCGCCCGGCAGATGTGGTCGATGCCCCGTACAAAGTAGTCGAGAACCGCGAAAAGCAATAATCTTAGATCTCAGGAGGAGACTGTATGCCCCCGAAGAAAGTCGTCAAGCAGCCGGTACGGCAATTAACCAAAACGGCAGCCCCGGTGCGCCGCCGCCCCGCCGGAGCCGCCGGGACGATCGACCTGACCGAGGATCAGCTTGATGCTGCGCCCGCCGCAGACGAGATGGTCGAAGCCCCCGCCACGCGCGCCCTGGCCCCCGCTGCCGCCGCTGTGGCCCGCCCGGCGCCGCCCGCCCGCACCACGGTGCCCCCGGCCCGTGCCGTTCCCCCGGCGCGCCGCACGACGGTGGCTGGAGCCGCCGGAGCCGCCGGATCGAGCCTGCGGACCATGCGTGGGCGTGTCGCCCAGCAGATCCAGGGGATGGACCTGCGCGAGGAGATGGCCTGGATCCGTTCGGATATTGGCCGCCTGACGATCCTGGCTGCGGTCGGTTTTGTCATCTTGATCGCGCTGGCAATCGTCTTGCCCATGTTCAATCTGTAAGCAGCGTCTCCTGGTCTGTGCCGAAGAATTGTCGCTCCGGTTGCGCGGTTGCGCCCCGGCGACCTCTCTGGGTATCTGGTTAAGGAATGTGCCGGTGTATCCGTGGTGGGATCGGCTCGTGTTTCCCGTAGCGCGATCCCCAAGGTATCGAGGGTCATGCAGAACCGTTGAGAACAGCAAGCGGATTGCCCGGTGCCTGACCTTTTCGCGGGTCAGGTGCCGGGGTCTTTTTGTGCCCGGATCGATACCCTTGTGGTATAATAGAGGCAGGCGTGAGGATAGATAGGGGGGCCAGGGGATGAAGAAAATCGTGCTGGCGAGTGGCCTGCTGGTGCTGATGCTGTGGGGGGGCGGGATGCTGCCTGCTCTCGTGAATGCTCTGGCGCTGGGGCTGCTCGCCCTGGCTGCGTGCCTGGGATTGGGCGCGTTGGCGTTGGGGCTGCTCTGGAAGGTGCCTTTCCCGGCCTCGCGCCCGGCTGCTGCTCCGCCGCCCGCCGCCTGGGGTGACGACGCGGTGCTGGCGGTGCCGGTCCTGTGCTACCGCCCTAACGGCGACATTGATTATGTACTGGGCGAACTGTTGCCCCACCCGGCCCCCTGACATCCCCCACACGCGGTACCGCCGCTATAGAGACGACCCCGCCCGAAACACACGTTTCGGGCGGGGTCGTTTTCGTTTATAAGTGATGCGGGAGCGCGCCCCCGGCTACTGGATCTGGACCAACTCCGGCTTCCAGCGCCAGACGGCGAAGACGGTCAGGCCGCAGATGATCCCGTTGATCAGCAGGGCGACGGGTGCCCCCCACAGGTCGGTCAGGTACCCGGCCAGCAAGGCCCCTGCCGGGGCGATGCCCAAAAACAGCAGTGCATAGACGCTCATCACCCGCCCGCGCAGGTGGTCGGGCGTGGTGGTCTGGACGACGGTGTTGGTGGTGGCGTTCAGGCTGATCATCGCCCAGCCGACCACGGCCAGCATGAGCAGCGAGAGCGGGAAGATGCTCGATAGGGCGAAGGCCGACAGCGCCACGCTGAAGATCGCCCCGCCGACCAGGATGATTCGCCCGCGCCGCAACCCCGTTTGCCCGCTCTGCATGGTCAGGTTGAACGCGCCGATCAGTGCGCCGACCCCCGCTGCGCCCATCAGCAGGCCGTAACCCGATTGCCCGGCGTGGAGCACGCTGTCGGCAAAGATCGGGGCCAGGGTGCTATAGCTCATGCCGAAAAAGCTGTTCACCCCGACCAGCACCAGTAGCGGCATGACCACGGCGTCGCCCCGGATATAGGTCAGCCCTTCCTTGAGCTTGAGCCAGGCCGATTCGGTCTGCGGTTTGGCGACGAACGGGGCCAGGCGCATCATCAGCAGCCCGGCGATCACGGCGATATAGCTCACCCCGTTGATAAAGAAGCACATCGCCGGGCCGACCACCGCCAGCAAGATCCCGGCGACGGTGGGGCCGAGCACCCGCGCCGCGTTAAAGATGGTGGAGTTGAGGGCGACGGCGTTCATCAGGTCGTCTTTGCCGACCATCTCGACCACAAACGACTGGCGGGCCGGGGCATCGAAGGCGTTGACCGCTCCCAGCAACACCGATAAGACCAGGACGTGCCAGATCTGGACAGTGCCGGTGAAGGTCAGCGCGGCCAGGACAAAGGCCAGGATCATCGAGGTGCTTTGCGTGATGACCACAATCCGCCACTTCGACACCCGGTCGCTGATCACCCCGGCGTAGAGCGAGAGGACGAGAACCGGGACCGCCGAGGCCAGCCCGACCATGCCCAGCCAGAAGCCCTGGTTGCCGGTGTTGGCGGCCAACTGGTAGACCAGCCAGGAGCGGGCGATCACTTGGGTCCAGGTGCCGATCAGCGAGATGATCTGGCCGGTCCAGAAGAGGCGGAAGTTGCGGTGGCGGAGCGCGCTGAACGATTGCCGAAAGTTCGGCTTCGCCCGCGCGCCGGGCGGAAGCTCCCCGACCGCTATGCGGGCGGCACCGGGCGCGAGGGCCACGGCAGCGGGGGCGCTGGGGGCCGGGGTAGGGATGCTGATGGCGGGGGCCACGGCGGGCAACGGCTCGGCATAGGCCCTGGCGGCCAGTGTGGTTTCGGTCAGCGCTCGGGGATCGCGCAAGGTGGTTTCATATGATGAGTCTTTGGTTGACATGAATCGGTTCACTCACTTACTCGGTCAAGATGGGGAGGTGCGCTCGGTGGCTCCGGCAACTGGTTCCGCAAGGTGCTGTAGCGGTGCAGCTTCTCCAGCAAGTCGGCCCGCATGATCTGCATCTGGGCGACTTTCTGGTCGAGCACCTCGACCTGGCGGCGCACCACCACCTCGGCGTTGTCCAGCAGTTCGCGGCGGTGCCCCGTGTCGGGGTCGGCCCGGTACTGGCTGCGGATCTGGCTCAACTGCTCCTGCGCGTCCACAATGATGCGGATCTCGGCCAGGGAAAAGCCGAGTACCTGTTTCAACTGCCGCACCTGCTCCACGCGGGCCACGTCGTCCGGCGAATAGAGGCGGAACCCGCCCGCCATCCGCGACGGAGGGGCTAGCAGCCCGACCTCTTCATAATAGCGCAGGGTGCGTTGGGTCAGACCGGTCTTCTCGGCCACCTCGCCAATCTGGATATAGTCGCTGGGGGCCGTGCCCAGCGCGGTCAGGTCCGCGTCGCTGCTGGTGGCTGCCGGGGGGATCGTTGCTGCTTTTGCCATCGAACACTTCCACCTTCTGTTGAGCCGCTTTAATTTCTCTGCTGCTAATTATACCTAACCCTTACGTAAACGTCAAGTTTGCGTTATATCAGCGCCGTTGCAACCTTAAAGCAAACGACGTGCCTGATGCCCGTTGGATCACCACGGAGACACGGAGAACACGGAGATCTCTGTGTTCTCTGTGTTCTCTGTGTTCTCCGTGGTGAACTCTCTAGCGGTCGGGTGGCCCGTCGTTGATGATGATGGCGCGGACTTTGGCGAGCATGAGCAGGGTGAGGTAGTTGCGGACGGTGTAGCCGTACTGGAGACCGGCGGCGGTGAAGGTGACCGAGCCGTGGCCGGGGTAGACGCTGGGGTGGACATGGTCGGCCTCCAGCCCCCGGTTGGGTAGGCTGCTCATCGCCGTCCAGTAGTCGATCAGGGGTAGGCCGTAG
>JBBSEL010000499.1:0-4291 GCA_038239755.1 Chloroflexia bacterium
CGATATGGACGCGCTGGAAGAGTTGCAAAAGCGCACCACCGAGCTACAGGCCATCGCCGGGTCGCTGGCCCAGCAGGTGATCGGGGAAGAACTGGCCGGGCGACGCCCCGCACCCGAAGCCAAACACACCGAGGCCCCGCCAGAATGACCGCGCGCACGCCCCACGACTATAATCACCCATCCCAGCCGTTGCCGCGCTATGAGCCGGTCGGCTTTATCCCCGGTGACACGGTGCTGTTCCTGGGCGACAGCAGCACCGCCGCCGATCCCGGCTATGTCTCGCTGGTGGCCCAGGCGTTGGCCCGCACCCGATCCGACCTGGACCTGCGCCTGCTCAATGCCGGGCGCGAAGGAGCAACCAGTCGCAGCGCCCTGGCCCACCTGCCGGAAGACGTGCTGGCCCACCATCCGCAGTGGGTCGTGATCAGCCTGGGCCTCAACGATCTCAATAATGTGATCGCCGGGAACGCTGACGGCGTGGCCCTGCCCGAATTCGAAGAACACTACGCCCGGATCGTCCAGGTTCTCCGCGAGGCAGGCATCGGGGTGATCCTGATGACGACCAGCGTACTGGGCGAAGACCTGAAGAGCAAGCGCAACGGCTTGCTCAAGGATTACAACCGCGCCCTGCGCGAGCTGGCCGGGCGCGAAAAGCTGCGCCTGGTGGACGTGAACCGGGCCTTCCAGAACGCCTACGACCGCGCCGTCACCTACAAGCAAGAGATCAGCCTGACCACCGACGGCGTCCACCCCAACCTCCAGGGGCACGCTGTCATCGCCCGCACCTTCATGACCGAACTGGGGCTGCTGGAGCGGCATTAGCGATCACCACAGAGGACACAGAGAACACAGAGTTACGAATTCTCTGTGTTCTCTGTGTCCTCTGTGGTGATCTTTTAAGGGGTTGGCGTTGCCAGAAGTGGGTGGTAGAGGTCCACGCCGAGCAGGCCGAGGATGATCCCCCCGGTGGCGGGCGACTCGCCGGGGTGTAGCTCGAACCGCGCCCGCTCGAAGTATTGCACCCGGCGGGGGGTCGGGTCGCCGGGGATCGTCTCGGTGAACTCTTCAGAGATGGGGAAGCCGAACTGCTTCCAACTGCCGTGCGCCAGCCAGTAGGCCAGGAACGGCCCCCCGATGGCGTGCTGCGTTTCCGGCACATACCAGCGGGTGGGGGTGGACGGGAAGACGGCAGTCGGCTGAAACGGCGGCTCCCCCTTGCGGCCCTGTGTCGCTTCCACCCCTAACAGGCCGAACAGCACATCATCGGGCGGGGTCTTTTCGGGGTGGGCCTCGTAGCGGGCGCGCTGGAACCACTGCACCCGGTAGGTCTTGCCGTCGGTGGGGTTCACCTCGTCGTGCGCGTCGCTGATCGGAAAGCCGTTGATGGCGATACTGTCGGCATAGGTGCCCGCGCTCTCCCAGGCATCGAGAAAGCGCCCCTCGACCCGGTAGCCCGTTTCGCGGAAAAAGCGCGTGCGCGGTGCATCCTGCGGCGCAAACGCCACCGGCAGCAGCGAAATCCCCAGTGCAACCAATAACAGGATATACACCGCAGGCCGCCCCGCCAGCGCCGATAACCGTGGCCTCCCCATCTCAACAGACATCTTTACTCTTGACTCTTACGAAGCTGGGCGATAGAGACCCAGGCTCCTGTATTGGAATCCTGGTAATACCAAAAGACCCAGCCATTGGCTGCATCCCAACCTGTTGCTGCCATAGCAGCCCCACTGGGCGAAGTGTAGTCTTGATCCTCATAACGGATCTTGCCATCCACTACAACTGCATCAAACGTCTGGCCTTTCAATTGACCACGTAAAAGCATACCTTCGGGGAGTTTAATGACAGATCGTCGTGTTGGGACTACCATATTCACATTAGGATTCTCAATGATCGTAATCGAGGTTTCGGGGGAACCGTCCTCTACTCTATCAGGAACGCCATCTACTCTGTCAGGAACGCCATCTACTCTGTCAGAAACCAGGTCCATAACTTTGGCACTTAGTTCAAGGACTTCGAGTTGCCGATGATTTACCCCGACACTATGTTGTACCAGCAGTTCTACTAAGTCAGCGCCACTTATCAATTTTATTGGTGTACGGCTAACCTTCTGAGCCTCTTCCTTGGCACCCGAACTGAAGTCAGATGTTGTAATAACGACTCCGATCTCATCGGGATCAAGACTCCCACGAAGTTCGCGAATCGTTGGTGCTTGAACATTCTTCTTGTTGTATCTCTTGACCTGTATAGCTGCATTAACATCCGCAATGCCACCTGCCGTTAGACGCGCACGCACATCGATGCCCTCGTCTCCACTTCTAGCTGTCACTTCTACATCTTCATAGCCTGCTTCGCTTAACAGATCACCAACTAACAACTCAAATGCTCGAGGAGGCATTTTGTAAAGTAAGTCCCTGAGCTTTTCTTTAGTTGCTTTGTTAGCATCTTCTATCGCATCACTAATTGTCTGGCGTTCCCGCCCAGTTTTTGTGCGAGCACTCAGCGCATAGAGACCGGCACCGAGCACCAAAAAGCGCGGCTGCTCTCCCCGTGCCTCACGTCTCCGGTTGTCGGTTCCTATCTGTGCTGTTAGAGTGACTTCAGGTGTCAAACCTCTTGTAAGCAGCCATCCGCGCTCAATAGCGATACGAGTAATATCCTTATAATGCATCGGCTTACTCTTGCCCACTTCGGCAAGGACTTTTTCAGCAGCAGCTAGATAGGACAAGCTAGTCATAAGAAAGACTCCCGATAGCGCAAGATGCGCCCGTACTATACACTAGCCATAGTCTATCCTGCAACACGCATAATAACCCTCCTCCCCCGAATGACCGCGCCGAGATCCGCCGAATGGCGGAGCGGGGTATGTTGACGTAGAAGGGGGCGGGACGGTATCATTAGAGGAGAAAGCTATCAGTCTAAGATGCGCCGCCGCGGGGCCGGACAAGGGTCCGCGACCAGGAGCGCGCGGCTGCAAGAAAGGTGAACAATTTATGCATGATGGAGGCTGGTGGACATACCTCCGCTACGACGATACGCAAGACCGGCCCACGGTAACCTGGGCCTTACTCCGCCGGGTGGGGCAATATGGCCGCCCCTATGCCATACGGATCGCGGCGATGCTGGGGGTGTTGCTGATCATCACCCTGCTGGGCCTGATCCCGCCCCTGCTGATCCGCGACCTGATCGACCATACCCTGCCGAACCGCGATTTCACCCGGCTCAACTTCCTCGCGCTGGGCATGATCGCCATCCCGCTGATCGTCGGCCTGGTGGGGGTGGTGCAACGCTACCTGAGCGCGGCTATCGGCGAAGGCGTCACCTATGACTTGCGGGTGGCCCTGTTCAGTCATATGCAGCGCATGTCGCTGCGCTTTTTCACCAACACCAAAACCGGCGAGTTGATGTCGCGGCTGAACAACGACGTGGGCGGGGCGCAACGAGCGATCACCGGCACCATCGTGGACCTGATCACCAACGTGATCACCCTGATCAGCACCCTGCTGATCATGCTCAACCTGGAATGGCGGTTGACGATCCTGGCGGTGGTGGTGTTCCCGCTGTTCATCATCCCGGCGCGGTTGCTGGGCACACGGCTGCGCGGCGTGGTCCGCGATCAGTTGATGCTGAACAGCGAAATGAACGCGATGATGAGCGAGACGCTGAACGTCAGCGGCGCGCTGCTGGTCAAGCTGTTCGGGCAAGCCGGGAACGAGACCGGGCGCTTCCGCGACCGCGCCGGGCGGGTTCGCCAGGCCGGGGTCAGGCAAGCGTTCCTGATGCGCTGGTTCTTCCTGACCGTCAGCCTGGTCAGCGCGGTGGGCACGGCGCTCGTCTTCTGGGTGGGCGGGCTGCTGGTGCTCAACGGCAGCTTCAGCATCGGCACCATTGTCGCCTTTACGGCCTACCTGGGGATGCTCTACGGGCCGATCTCCACCCTGACCAATGCGCGCATCGACTTTGCCACGTCGATGGTCAGTTTCGAGCGGGTGTTCGAGGTGCTGGATCTGCCGGTCGAGATTGAGGAGCGCGCCGGTGCCCAGCATCTGACCCAGGTACAGGGCCAGGTGCGCTTCGAGGATGTGTCGTTCAGCTACCAGCCGGGCGAGAACGAGCCGGGGGCCGCTGCCGTGGCGCTGAAAGAGATCGTCCGCTTTGGCCGGGGCGGCAACGCCCCACCCCCGCTGTCACAGGTGGGCGGCAAGATCCAGACCGGCGCGACCAATGGCAACGGCAATGGCAAGACGAACGGTAAGGCCGACGAGGATGATCCCCAGGTGGCTTCGCTGGGCAC
>JBBSEL010000500.1:0-4281 GCA_038239755.1 Chloroflexia bacterium
CTCCATCTGGCCGAAGACCCGCTGCGGTTCGGCGTCAAAGAGGAAGCGGGCCAGCGAAAGGGTGTAGCAGCCGATGTCCAGCAAGCCCCCGCCGCCGATGTCGGCCATGTTGCGGATGTTCCCCGGATCATCGAGGTAATAAGAAAAGAAGGACTGGATCGTCCGCAGATCCCCGATCTTGCCATCCTGCACCCATTTGTGCGCCTGCTGCCACTGCGGGTGGTGGCGGTACATGAACGCTTCCATAATCTTGAGGTGGGGGTATTGCTGGGCCGTTTCCAGCAGGTCCTGAGCTTCGGCGGCGGTGAGGGCAATCGGCTTTTCGCACAAGACGTGCTTCCCGGCCTGGAGCGCCTTTTGCGACCACGGCACATGGAGATGGTTGGGCAGGGGCAGGTAGACCGCGTCAATCGCCGGGTCGGCCAGCAGTTCTTCGTAGGAGCCGAACGAGCGGGGGATGCCCAGCGCCGTCGCCACCTCCTGCGCCTTCGCCGCGTCGCGCGAGGCGATAGCGTCTACCGTGCCGTACTGGCAGTGTTGCATGGCGGGAATGACCTTGGCGACCCCGATGTTGCCCGTGCCCAGGATACCCCAGCGAATCCGGTCCATGACAAATCCTCCCTGTGGGCGAGACCGTCCGTGACGATCCCGCAACGCTAGCGATCAACCCGGCGGTGCGGCGCGCCGTGCCCGGTACTGGGTGGTGCGGGCGATGCCCCACAGTTGCCCGACCAGCACGAAGCCGACCAACCCGCCGACCACCCAGACCATGATATTCTCGCGGGCGACAACGATTTCATAGCCGACCGTGTGCGCGACGACCAGTGGGAACAGCGCATAGTTGAGCCGCTGCCACGCCTTCCAGCGCGGGCCACGGAGCCGCCGCAACGCCGCATCGGTCGAGAGCACCACCAGCAACAAGAGCAACCCGGTCGCCACCGCGCCGAGGTCGTTGCTGACCCCGAACAGGTTGAGCAGGGGCGTGCCGTCGGGCGCGAAAAAGTAGCGCAGGATCTGCCCACCCGCATGGATTTGCAGCCCCAGCAGCACATGCACGCCCCCGGTCAGCCCGACCCAGATGCCGATATCGCGGCGCAAATCGAGGTTGACCGGATTGCGGCCCCGGCGGCGGAGGCGCAGTTGGAGCGGCCCGATCAGCAGGCTGATCCCCAGGTAGGCTAGCGCCAGGTAGCCCAGCGCGATGGTGAGCGTCAGCACCCAGGGGAAGCGCGGCTGGAGCAGGTGGGTCGCCCAGCAGCCCAGCGCCGTGATCGCCGCCAGCACCCCGTGGGTCGCCAGGCGCTTGCTATCTCGTGTCCACCCCGTTCGCATCGTCCGCTCCACCCCTGCCGTCCCGTTCCCGCTGCGCGAGGACGGTCTGTTCATTATACAACAGGTGGGGCTGCCGGGTGGGGTGGCGGGCTAGGGCTGCAACCGCGTTTCACCCTTCCCGGCGTCGGGGACGTAGAGCGGCTGGCCGAGAGTTTCGACCCCGACCGTGGCGATGATCTGCTGGCCCGCCGGGGAGAGGATGTCATCCGCGAAGGCCTGCGCGCCCGCCGCGTTCACGCCCGGCGCGTGCTGCGGGTTCACGCGGATGACATGATAGGGGTTCAGCGAAGCCGCATCTCGCTCGACCAGCACTCGCAGTTGTACACCCTCGCGCCCGGTCAGGTAGGTCAGGCGGTCGGTCAGGGTGTAGGCGTGACGGCGGTTCGCCTCCTGCATCGTGGCGAGGCCGTCCTGCCCGGTGCTGACATACCAGCCCTCGTGCTGCACATCGCGGCCCATCACCCCTTGCCAGCGTTGCAACTCCAGCAGATTCGCGTCCGACCCGTCGCGGCGCGAGACGAATGTCTGCCCGGACGCGGCGACGGCCCGCAACGCCTTCCCCAGTGGCAGCCCCGCCGCATGGGCCGGGTCATTGGCCGGCCCCAGCAGCACAAAATCGTCGTGTAGGACCAGGCGGCGGTCCAACCCGTCGCCTGCCTGGACGAAGATCTGCTCGGCAGCGGGTGCGGCGACCAGCAGCACGTCGGCGGTGCCCTGTGCCCCGGCGACAAGGGCCTGCCCAGAACTGACCGCGCTGACCTGCAAGGTGTAGCCGCTCCGCCGCTGAAAATCGGCCCCCAGCCGGGCGAGCAGGCCGCTCTCCTGAAGGCTGCGTGTCGTCGCCAGGCGCACGTCTAGGGTGGCGGGCGTGCCCTGGGGTAGAGGGACGCGGCGGGTAGCAATCGCGGCCAGCCCGCCCATCCCCAGTATCAGCATCAGGATCAGGAAGGGTCGGGCATAGGTGCGGAGCCACGGGGGGCGGGATCGGGTTGGCTCCTCTGGTGGCCTGGCATATTCTCCCTGCGACATAGAATATTCTCCTGCCCTACCAACTGCGTGCAACGTGGTATAATGCTGCAATCCGCGTTGCTCCGTTGTGGGGTCGGGCGCGAACGCAGCCTGTTGTGCCTGAATCGGCTACACGGGGTCGGGATTCCACTGGCGGCGCGGCCTTTCATCAGGGCGCTTTAAGACCGAGCGGGCGAACGGCGGCGCGGCTTGTTCGCGCTGATCCAAACCCCAACCCATCAAGAGGAGGAGACCCGATGAATTCCATCCGGATGAAGCTGTTCAAAGTAGGTTCGCTGTTGAGTCTGTTTGTGGCGAGCACGGTGATCGGATCGGTCATGCCATCCGCCCAGGCCAGCAGCACCCCGGTCCCGCCCCAGGGCTACCAGACCAACACCCAGTACACGAACAGCTATCACAACTTCCCCAACGTCCAGGCGAGCAGCCCCACCAGCGGGGGCGCGACCGACAACAATGGCGTCTGCCAGGGCGTGGTGTCCTACAACCAGAGCCACGGCGAGTCCGATCTGGCGGTGGATCCCCAGAATTCGAGCCACCTGCTAGGGGCCTCGAAGTTCTTCTACCGGGACGATCAATATCTGTTCCACCTTGGCTCCTATGTCTCGCTGGATGGCGGAGCGTCGTTCAGCAACCAGATCATCCCCAACTATGATTGCGCGACCAGTGGTAATACGCAGCAGTGGCAAAACGCAACCGACCCGTCGGTCACGTTTGATGGGATCGGCGGCGCGTACACCCTGGTGCTGGCCTTTAACTGGACTTCGACCAACTAGCCCGATGCGGTTGTGGGTGTCTCGAAAAGCACCGACGGCGGCCTGACCTGGGGGCACCCCCATATCCTGACCACCGAGCAGTCGGCGGCGCTGGGCGACTCGCTGGACAAGCAGTGGATCGCGGCTCAGGGGAATAATGTCTTCGCGGCCTGGGCGGTGTTCGGCGGCTCGTCCGTGAAGTTGTATTATTCCTACAGCACCGATGCGGGCGCGAGGTGGTCCAACCCGTCCATCTTAAGTTCCCCCTCGATTGATCAGCCCCAAACGACCTATGTCTACCCGCGCTTTGCCCCCGACGGCACTCTCTACGTGGCCTTCACCAGCACCCCCAAGCGCCAGCACCAGAACGGCGGGGTCGAGAAAGTCTACGTGCTGAAGTCCACCAACGCCGGGGCAACCTTCACCAACCAGGGTCTGGCGGCGGCGTTCACGACCGGCCCGCTGGCTTATCAGAATACGACGTTCCGCGACGGCATTGACGATTACTTCCAGGTCTCGCCGTATGACGGGTCGCTGCTGCTGGCTTATCAGGACTTCAATCTGGAAGGCACAGGGACGGCAGACATCTTTGTGCTGACCTCGCATGATGGCGGCCTGACTTGGTCCAGCTCGATCTTGGTCAACGACGACCCGAACACGGCGACGACCGACCAGTTGCAACCCGCGATCGCCGCCGCGCCCACCGGGCGGATCGCGGTCGCCTTCTATGACCGACGGTTGGCCTGCCCCAGCGATGCTAATATCTTGCCTGCCGACCGGGGCGCGGCCAATTTCTGCATCAACACTTCGGTGCAATACTACGACGCGGCCCTGCACCCGGTGGGGCGTAACGTGCGCGCCTCGCGTGCGACCTGGGACCCGCAGCAACAGCCGGTGACGACGCGAGGTGGGGACGGCTTTATCGGCGACTACTTTGGCCTGGCCCTGTCCGCCACGCGCACCTATGTTCTCAACCTGTCCACCGCCGATCTGGGCAGCAATCCCGCCCACTACCAGCAGCAGATCCTCCAGACGGTGAACACGCCGTAAGGCGCACCTGCTGATGGAACGACAGGGTGATGGCCTTCCGGCGCAGGTCGGGAGGCCCTCGCCTTGTTACCCCTCGACCGCCCGGCCTCGCGCCGCCAGGGTGAAGACGAGGCCTAGC
>JBBSEL010000501.1:0-4275 GCA_038239755.1 Chloroflexia bacterium
CCCCCCCCCCCCCGGCCCGGTGGCGATGGCGATATCCTCCATAAAGGTCAGCCCGATGATCGGCAGCGTGATCAGCACGACGAGGCTGCCCGGTGGGAGCGCGCCGCCCCAGCGCCGCAGGGCCACGATGATCAGCCCCATCAGTACGCCCGACTGGAGCAACATGCTGGCAACCCCTAGCGACCCTTCCAGAATGCCCTGGCGCGAGAAGCGGCCTGTGGCATCCGCCGCCCAGGTGTGGGTGAACGGGTGGGCGTAGTCGGTGAAAAAACAGAACAGGGCCAGCAGGAAGGTCAGCCCCAGCACGGTCGGCCAGAGCGCCACCCGGCGAGTGTCGGGGCGCGGCCAGGCGGCCCGGAGCGGCCCCGCCGCCATCAGCCCGCCGCCGAACGCCAGCAGCAGGTGGGTGGGGCTGAGCAGGGCATCAATGCTCCGTTCGATGCCGAAAGCGATGTGCCAGAGCATATCGCCCACCCCCCCGACGGCAAAGATCCCTGCGCCGACCAGTGACCACCCATACCCGGCGGGCATCACCTGTCGCCAGGCGACCCCCCGTGTCCCGTTGATGACGGCTGTCCCGACCAGCAAGGTCGCCAGCATGATGTACCCGGCGTAGAGGATGGCGTGCCAGGGGGTGAAGAAGGTCTCCAGGTTGGGGGTGTGGACGTGTGCCCAGCCATCCAGGTAGAGACCCACGATCAGCCAGACGCCGAACGCCGTCGCCGCCCAGTCAAAGCGCAGCCCGCCAATCGCCTCGGCCCGAGTCGCCGGGGCAACTGTCGCCGGATAAGCCAGTTGTTTCATCTGCGGTCCTCTTCTACCAGACGCGGAACGAGGAATGAGCTTAAACTACTCATCGCTCATCGCTCATCGCTCGTCACTCGCGGCTCGCGGCTCGCTGCTCGTTACTGAAAGTTCGGCTTGCGCTTCTCCAAGAAGGCGCTGATCCCTTCGCGGGCGTCAGGCGTTTCCACCAGCCCGGCGAACTGCGCTGTTTCGATGGCGAGTCCCTCGGTCAGCCCCTGACCCTCGCCCTCACGCACGGCCAGCAGGATCGCCGCCACGGCGGTGCGGCTCTTGGTCGCCAGCATCTGGGCCACGTTGCGCGCCTCGCGCACGACCATACCCTCCGGCACCACCTTGTTGACCAGGCCCATCCGCAACGCTTCCTGAGCGGGGATCTGCGCCCCGCTCAGGCAGATTTCGAGCGTGCGCGCCGGGCCGATCAGCCGCAAGAGGCGCTGGGTGCCGCCCCAACCGGGCATGATCCCCAGGTCGATTTCGGGCTGGCCGAAGCGGGCGTTGGCGCTGGCGATTCGCATGTCGCAGGCCAGGGCCAGTTCTTCGCCGCCGCCCAGGCAATAGCCGTTAACGGCGGCGATGACCGGGATCGACAGCGCGTCCACCCGGTTGACCACCTTCAGGCTGGCCGTGATCCGTGCCGTCGCGTCGGCCCCGCTCTTCAGTTGGGTGAATTCGCGGATGTCGGCCCCGGCCACGAACGCCGCCCCGGTGCCGGTGATGACCAGCGCTCGCACGTCGGCGTTGCCCTCGATCTCGTCCAGCGCGCTGTCCAGTTCGGCGAAGACGGCGCTGCTCAGTGCGTTCACA
Organism: Chloroflexia bacterium; assembly: GCA_038239755.1. Taxonomy (GTDB): domain Bacteria; phylum Chloroflexota; class Chloroflexia; order QHBQ01; family JAICKM01; genus JBBSAN01. The sequence goes on from JBBSEL010000501.1 coordinate 1,612, forward strand.
GGCGGGTGATCGATGGTGATCAGCGCCACGTTGGCTTCGATGGCTATCTTGATATACTGGCGGTCGGCCATGTGCTGCCTCCTCTGCTTGCAGCGCCTACCCGGCACATTGCCTGCGGGCGCTTGGGATCATTCGGCCCTGGCGGCTTATGCGTATTGGAAAAAGCCCGCCCCGGTTTTGCGGCCCAGGTTGCCTGCCGCGACCTTCTCCCGCAGGAGCGGCGCGGGGGCGAAGCGGTCGCCCAGGGTGGCTTGCAACGCTTCCAGCCCGGCCAATACGTCGTCCAGGCCGCGCTCGTCGGCCATCTCCAGCGGCCCCTGGGGGAACCCCGCTCCGGCCTGCATGGCGAGGCCGATCTCGCCTAGCCCGGTGATGCCTTCTTCGACGGTGCGGATCGCCTCGTTGATCAGCGGCAGGAGCAGGCGGTCGGGGGTGAACGGGGTGCCGGTGACGCCGGTTTCCGCCTGGGCCAGGGCGATCAGGTCGGCGGTGGTCGCGCCGCTCGCGTCCTCGTAGGTGTAGAAGCCCTTGCCCGTCTTGTGCCCCAGCCGCCCGGCCAGGACCATCTGGTGGAGCAGGGCCGGGGGGTGCAGCCGTTCGCCATAGGCCAGGTAGATGGTGTGGGCCACGTCTTCGCACACATCAATGCCGACCATGTCGGCCATGCGGAACGGCCCCAGCGACATCCCGGCCCCGACCATCGCCGCGTCGATCGTCGCGGAGTCGGCGGCCCCTTCTTGAAGGGCGAAAATGGCCTCGACCAGATAGGCGGTGAGCAGGCGGTTAACCAGGAAGCCGGGCGATTCTTTAACGATCACCGGGAGCTTGCGCAAGCTTTGGGCGAAGGCCACGGTCGCTTTGATGGTGTCGCTGCTCGTCTCGGTGCCGGGGATAACCTCGACCAGCTTCATGACATAGGCCGGGTTGAAGAAGTGAAGGCCGATCACCTGTTCGGGGCGGTGGGTTGCCGCCGCCAGGGTGCTGATCGCCAGGGCCGAGGTGTTGCTGGCGAAGATCGCGCCGGAATGACAAATGCTGTCCAGTTCGCGCAAGAGGGCCAGCTTGAGCGGCATTTTCTCCGGCACCGCCTCGATCACCAGGTCCACATCATCGAAGCCGCTGTAGTCGAGCTGGGGGCGGATCAGTGCCATCTTCGCTTCCACCTGATCGGCGGTCATCTTGCCCTGGTGGACGCGCTCCGCGTAGATCGCCCGCGCCTTCGCCATCCCGGCGTCCAGCATCTTCGGGTCCACGTCCTTAAGGATCACCGGCAGGCCGCTGGTGCTGACCACCTGGGCGATGCTGCCGCCCATCGTTCCGGCCCCGACCACGGCGGCTTTGAAGATGACCATCGTCCGACGCCTCCCAAATAAGCTAACCAATCGGTTAGTTAACACGCCGAAAAGAGGCCCGCACGTGGGTGAGCGAGCTTGTGACACGGCCATTGTACTGTAAGTAACGAAAGACTGTCAACCAGACGAACCCGGCAACGACCGTACCACCAGGAGATTATCGCACAGGGCAGATCTTCGTGTCCTTGTGGTGTAAATCCCTGGTCGCTGCCGTTATAATGGGGAATGTCTGATCTGCTCACCCTTGCCTGGACCGGCGTGCTGCCGGTGCGCCCCCCGTTTCGCCTGGCCTTGACTGTGCCCGTCTTGCGTCGCCTCCCGGCTAATCCGGTGGACGTGCTGACGCCGGAGGGTGTGTACCTGCGTGCCTTCCTTCCCCCGTCCGGGCCGGTGATCTGGGCGATCCGGCAAGCGGGCAACGCGCCGGAACTGCACCTGAGCCTCTACGGCGCGCTAGACGACCCGGCCCCGTGGCGGGCGCTGGCGGCGCGGATGCTGGGCACAGAGGTCGATCTGACCGCGTTCTATGCGGCAGCCGCCCCCATCCCCGAAATCGCGCCGCTGGTGGCCGAGATGCGCGGGGTGAAGCCGCCGCGCTACCCCACCTTGTGGGAGACGCTGGTCAACACGCTGGTGTTTCAGCAAGTGAGCTTGCACGCCGCGCTGGCCGTCCTGCGCCGGGTGATCGCCCGCTTCAGCCCGGTGGTGCCGTTCGGTGACACCCTGCTCGCCCCGTTCCCCACCCCCGCCGCGATCCTGACCAGTGACCCGGTGGAGTTGCGCGGGCTGGGCTTGAGCACGGTCAAGGCGCGGACCTTGCTGGCGCTGGCGGCGCAAATCGAGAGTGGGCAGATCACCGAAGCCGAACTGGCCCCCTTGCCCAGCCCCGACGCGGCGCGGCGGCTGACCCAACTCCCCGGTATCGGTCCGTGGAGCGCCGCCGTGGTGCTGCTGCGCGGGTTGGGGCGGCTCGACGTGTTCCCCAGCGGCGACTCGGGCATCGCGGCCAACCTGCGCCGCCTGCTCGGCGTGGCTCCCGGCACCGAAGACGCCACCGCCGCCCGCCTCGTCGCCGCCCTCGCCCCCGCCCAGGGCATGCTCTACTACCATCTGCTCCTCAGCCGCCTCACCGCCACCGGACTGCTGCAAACGAGTGATACGCAATGAGGGATGAGTACTGAGCAATGAGGGATGAGGGACGCGGAACGAGCGATGAGGGATGAGCAAAGAATCGTCTCAGCACTCAGCACTCAGCACTCAGCACTCAGCACTCAGCACTCAGCACTCAATCCTCGTCCCTCAGTCCTCAGTC
>JBBSEL010000502.1:0-4273 GCA_038239755.1 Chloroflexia bacterium
CGTGGTCCCCAGCCCCACGCCGGTGGGGCTGGGCGAATTCGCCGCCGTGCGCCAGTTGGTGGACGCGGGGATGCTGGTCATCACCAGCGGCGGGGGCGGCATTCCGGTGGTACGCGACGCCGAAGGGCAGTTGCGCGGGGTCGAAGCGGTGATCGACAAAGACCTGGCCGGGGCCTTCCTCGCCCATGCGCTGGGGGCCACCCGCCTGCTCATTCTCACCGACGTGGCGCAGGTGGTACTCGACTACAAACAACCCACCCAACGCCCCCTGGCCCACCTCACCACTGCCGAAGCCCGCGCCTACCTCGCCGCCGGGCAATTCGCCGCCGGGAGCATGGGACCCAAAGTGCGCGCCGCCGCCGACTTCGTCGAAGCGGGCGGTCGCCAGGCGATCATCACCCAACTCTACCGCGCCGTTGCGGCGCTGGATGGGCAAACAGGCACGGTAGTGGAGACGTAAGCAGTCATCAGTCATCAGTCGTCAGTCATCAGTTAGCAGCGTGTCCTATCCCTGACCACTAACCACTAACCACTAACCTCTAACCACTCGAAGGAGTACACATGGCACGAAGCATGAAAGGCCGCAGCCTGACCGGCACGGCAGATTTGACGGCGGAAGAAATGTGGCGGGTCTGGGAACTGGCGGCAGACCTGAAGCGGCGGGTGAAAACGCACGAACCGCACCCGCTGCTGCCGGGGCGCAGCCTGGCGATGATCTTCGAGAAGCCGTCGGCGCGCACCCGGATCAGTTTTGAGGTGGGCATGACCCACCTGGGCGGGCACGCGCTCTACCTCAGCCCCAACGATATCGGCCTGGGCAAGCGCGAGAGCGTGGCCGACGTGGCCCGCGTCATCGGGCGGATGTGCGACGGCATCATGGCCCGCGTGTTCGAGCAGAGCAAAATCCACGGACTGGCCCAGTACGCCGGGGTGCCGGTGATCAACGGCCTGTCGGACGAAGAACACCCCTGCCAGGCGTTGACCGACCTGTTCACCATCTGGGAGCAGCGCGGCACCCTCAAAGGGCTGCGCCTGACCTGGATCGGCGACGGCAACAACGTGGCCCACTCGCTGATGATCGCCGCCGCCACGGTGGGGATGCACATGACGGTGATCACCCCGGCGGGCTACGAGCCGAAGCGCGAATATGTGGAGATCGCCCGCGCACGCGGGACGGCTACCGGGGCCGACCTCACCTTCAGCACCGATCCCGCCGCCGTGGCCGGGGCCGACGCGATCTACACCGACACCTGGGCCAGCATGGGCCAGGAGAGCGAAGCCGCCGCCCGCCGCGAGATTTTCCGCGACTATCAGGTGAACGATGCGCTGCTGGACCGGGCCGGGCCAGATACGTTGGTCCTCCACTGCCTGCCCGCGCACCGAGGCGAAGAAATCACCGACGCGGTGATGGACGGCCCCCGCAGCGCCGTCTTCGACGAAGCCGAAAACCGCCTCCACGTCCAAAAGGCGCTCCTCGCCCTGCTTATCGCTTGACGAGTGCTGAGCGATGAGCAGAGCGATGAGGACGGAGTGTTTCAGAGGTAATACGCGGCTAGACGTAAGGGGCGCAAAAACCCCACCCTGTCATCCTGAGCGCAGCGAAGGATCTTGTCCGGGCAGCTTGAGCGGCGGGGCCACGACGACCTGATCAGGGCAAGATCGCAGGGTTGCCCGACAGCCCGAACCGCGTAGAAGATCCTTCGTTGCGCTCAGGATGACAGCCTGGGAGGGGACCAGAGCCGCGCAGGGCGGCACACAGGTTTGGGGCGGGAGGGGCGCAACCGTCCGCCCGCCGGATCGTCGTATAGGGTGAACGGCTGATCAGGACGGCGGCTCTGGCTGCGCCCGGCTCGCGCCCGGAGGCCTTATCCCTGGTTGGCAGCGTGGGAGGACCCCTCATGCGCCGTACTGCACTGGTGATTGTGAGCATCGTCGCGGGCATGGCCGGGCTGAGCGCCCTGATCCTGGCCGCAACGGGGGCAATAAGCCGGGGTCCGGCTATCGCCACGGCGACCAGCGTGCCGCCCCCCGCCCAGGGGCCGGCGCTAGCCACCTTCCCGCCCCTGCCCGTCCGCACCCTGGCCGCAGCAGGCGTGCCCACGCGCCCACCCGCCACCCTCAGCTTGCCCCAGGCCCAGGCGACCCAGGCGGCGCAGGCCGTGGCGGCCACCCTCGTCGCGGATTACCTGGCCCACCCGCCCAGCCCGACGCCCAGACCGCCCGTACCCGCCTCGTTGCTCATCATGCAGGATGTACGGGCCTTGGGATCGGTGCCGGGCTTCCGCGGCCCGCCCCCGTTCACTGTGCCCCTGGCAGGCCTGATGATCACCGATCCGCGCAACCCGGTCACGTGCCGCTCCTGGCACTGGGATTGGGGCGATGGGACCACCGACGATGTGCCCTGCACGCGGGTGCCCAACACCGACTATGGGGCGCAACCGGGCGTCATCGTCCGCCACATCTACCAGCAAAGCGGCAGTTACGACATAAACACGCAGGTGACTCTGGCTAATGGGCAGGTTCAAGCGCAAGGGGGGCCGCATATTCTCGTCGCGGCGGGCCTGCCTCCGGTAGAAGATCATACCCAGCGCAACTGGATCCTCTGGGGCGTGGCCCTGCTGGGGGCAATAGGGGCGCTGGTCATGCTGTTCCGCGTGCGGCGCGTGCGGCGCTGGCGCTGGGTGGGCGCGGGGGTCGTGCTGCTGGCGGTCTGGACCTACCTGCCGCCGTTCTCGTTCGTACCCAACCCGCTGGGCCTCGTCTGGAACCTGGCCGGGGGCTACACCTACGCGCTCGACCTGCCCTTCGCCAACGGGTTCGTCATCGCCAACGACCCCACGAGCACCCTCGCCGGGGGCCTCGAACCGCTGATCGGGCAGACCGGGCTGGACCCGCTCGACCCGGTCCAACCGCTGATCGGCTACCAGTTTGAGTCTGTACGTCTCATCTCCCAATATGATACGCTGGTTCGCACCCGCTTTATCTACGCCGACAGCTCCAGCCGCACCTACGACCTGCCCGCCTATGCCGACCACAGCTTCTACCGGGGGTATTGGTTCGCGTCGTGGAACAATGACACCCTGGGCCGGGCGCGGGCCGACCAGCAGGATATGGGGGTCACCCTGCCCACGGGCGGGGTCGCCCCGGTCGTGGGCACGCCGGTGCGCCTGGCCCTACCCCCCGCCGCCGACGATCTGGATACCCGCAGCGCGGCCAACTGGATCTTGCCGGGGGTTGACGAGGGGGCGTTCCGCCAGCGGCTAGTGGTCGCCCCCGGCGGCGATGCCTTCCTCGTGTCCGCCGCGACCAGCCCGTACAGCCCGGCCCGTGATCTCTGGCTGGTCCGGCTCGATGGGACCGCCCCGCTCCGGCTGGCCCGCGCCACCCTGGACTATGGCTGGACGCCGGACGGGCAGCAGGTGGTCTACGTGACCGAGGAGACGGGCAACCCGGTCAGCGTGGTCAACCGCGACGGGAGCGGGGTGCACGAACTGGCCCGGCCCGGCCTCCCTGCCCTACCGGGGATGACCGCCGACGGCATCTGGACCCTGGCCGGGAGCGGGGTGCGGATCACCGCCTTCAGCGGCGGGGATCACCCCGGCCCGGCCCTGCGCGGCCCGAACCCGGCCAACCCGATCCACCCCGGCCCCGACGGGCAGGCCGTGGCCTATCACTGCGGCGACCGCTGGTGCGTAGAGGACACCACCGGGGGTCAGCTTGTGACCGTGCAGGGCGGCGGCAACGCCCTGGTCTGGAGTCCCGATGGGCAGCGGTTCGCTCTGGCTTTGCCCAACCCCCTTGTCTATGCCCGTGGCGGGCGGCTGCTGGGTATCCTCCCGGTGTCCCCCGCGCACTCCCCCAACCAACTCCAGTGGTCACCGGACAGCCGCTACCTCTTCGCCTCCGTCTTTCCCGACATTAACAGCCGCCGCCTCCTGGCGCTCGACACGCAAACCGCCGCCGCCTGGGACCTGACCGTGCCGCACTGGGACCCCTGGTTCGCCCTCTGGCCCGACGGCGGGAGCGTCTTGCTCGCCAATGGCCGGGGCGGCTTCTGGCGCGCCCCGTTGCAGATCGGCGCGGCGGCGCGTTAAGCAGCGGGGCGGCGCATGGACCGCCCACCACGTTACGCAGAAAGGACGCGCATGACCACCAAAACCACCTATGGCGGCCCGCCCAACAAGCTGATGCCCAGCGTCGCGGCGATCATCTTTGACGACGCCGGGCGGGTGCTGCTCCACCAACGGGGCGACAATGGCTACTGGGGCTTGCC
>JBBSEL010000503.1:0-4267 GCA_038239755.1 Chloroflexia bacterium
CTCCTTGCGCCATTGCGCCCCGAACCAACTGCCCGCATCCAACTGTGATAACTCGACATAACTATATTTGCCGATAAGACCGTGCCCGCTGGTGGTGCGGTCCAGGGTGTCGTCGTGGAAGATGACCAGCTCCCCGTCGCGGCTGCGCTGCACATCTAGTTCCCAACTGAGCACCCCGGCGGCGGCGGCGGCACGGAAGGCACCCATCGTGTTTTCCGGCGCGGTGGCGGCTCCGCCTCGGTGGGCGACGATCTCCAGCGGGCCGCGTTGTCGCTCGCGCAGGAGCCATTGCGCCCCGATATAAGCAGCAGGGAGGGCTGCGGTCAGCGCCCCGGTGCGAAGCAGGCGCGGGAGCAGTGGGGCCGGGGGGGGCTTCGACATCTTAAATACCTTCTCCTGTCAAGCGCCGGACCTGATAGGTCATCAGCGCATACGTCTTGCAGAACTGGTCAGATCACGTCAGCCATTCTAACCAGTAACCGTGCGGGCTGCAATAGGCCAGGATCTCCTCCGTCCGCTCCCCGGCACGGTAGACAAAGAGGCGGATGTGGGTGCGGTCGCCGGGGAAGCCCTCCATCCAGATATGGTAGACCGGGCGGCGGGCCGACTCGGCAGCCAGCAAGGCGACGAACTGATCGCGGGCTTCAGGCGGAAACTGGTTGAGCGCGTAGGAGTGCCAGACGCAGAGGGTCGTATCCGGCGGAATGGCGGCGAACACCTCCGGCAGCAGCGCCAGTGCGTCCCCGGCCAGCAACGGCGGCGGGTCGGCCAGGGCGGCGGCGCTGGCCTGGTCCAGCAGGGCGGCGCGGTCGATCTGCTCCGGCCAGATCATTGCCCGCAGCCAGCGCACCGCGTCGGGGTCGCGCAGGTCCACCGGGTTGATATCCAGCCCCACGCGGGAGGCGACCGCCGGGAACATGGCGGGCAGGGGTGGGTGCCCGTCGCCCCGCAGGGTGCAGGCGAGTTGCACCGGGCCAGCGGGGTCGCCCACCTGCGTGCCGTCGCTGTAGCGGTAGCCGTAGCGATCCCACAGGAGGTTCAGCCCCGCGCTGGCCCCGACCTCCGCCAGCGCGAGGGGTTGGCCCGCGCCCCGATCCGCCACCAGCCCGAACGCGGGCAAAAGGCAGGCGCAGCGTTGCACCTCATTCGTCTGCACCCGCCGTGTCGCCAGCAGATCGATCAGCGTCTCCTGGTGATCCAGGCAAAAGGTGCGGAACGGGGGGAACGGATCGCCCGCCGTCAGCGTATCGCCCGCCAGATCGGGGTAGAAGGCGGCCAGGGGATGGTCGGGCTGCTGGCGGATCAGATAATGAACCGCGCCGAGAAAGAGGATGGCGAGGGGTTGGCCGCGCCGGGCGAGGGCCGCCAGCGCCAGCAAGGCCGGGTCGTCGGCGATCCCCGCTGCCAGCCGGGCGTAGAGGGGCGAGACCCCGACGAAATCGCGCTCCACCGCCGCGAGGATGCGTTCGCGCAGCCGTTCCCCGGTCGCCGGTTGATCTTCGTTTGGACCGATCATGCCGGGTCACTCGCTTTGCGGGGGCGGCGGGCGGCGGGCTTGGCCTTCTTCGGCAGGCGGGCGGCGACGGCGATCGCCTTGTTGGCCCACTCCTGAAGCCGGGCGGGGTCTTCGATCACGGCGGGGGGCACGGCGTAGTAGGGCATCGGCTTGGTCGGTGCCCAATGGGCGACGAGGGGGCTGATCCCCAGCGCCTCATAGTCGGCCCGGTTCGTGTCGTCCACGCGGAAATAGAGCGCGTCGTTGACGACCATCCCGAACATCTGGTCCTCGGCGTAGACGCCGCCTTCCCCAAACATATTCTTCACCTGGAGCGGCACCAGCGGCCCCAGGTGTTCCTCCACATACGCGCGGTACGCCTTTGTCATGCTCATTGGGGTGTCTCCTGGGGCGCGGCGCAAGGGGCAGGGGGGATGGGTTAGAGAAAGTCGCGCATCTCCCACTGCCGGGCCTGGGCCAGCGCCGCCATCTTCGGCTTGGCGTTGATCACAATCGGGCGACCAAACAGCGACAGCACTTCGACATCGCTGTGATGGTCGGCGTAGGCATAGCTATCAGCAAAGATGATGCCGTGTTCCTCGGCAAAGTGGCGGATCAGCAGCGCCTTGGTCGGGCCATAGGGCCACGGCCCGCTAATCCGCCCCGTGTAGCGCCCGTTCTGTACTTCCATGTGCGTGGCGATCACATGGTCGGCCCCGGTGTAGCGTTGCAGCGGGCGCAGGAGGAAGTCGAGCGAGCCGGAAAGGAGGACGGTCGTGTGCCCCTGCGCCTTGTGGTCGCGCAACACGGCCAGCCCCGCCGCCGAAATCTTCGGCTGGATCTCGTCCACGAAGCACGACTCGGCCAGGGGCAGCACGCGCTTTTCGCGCAGTCCGGCCAGATAGACCCGCTGCCGCCGGATCGCCTCCATCGGGTCCATGCGCGGCAACGCCTTCAGCAGATAGGTAACCAGGTGCAGCATTTGCGCGGCCCCGATCACCCGGCGGCGGAGCAGATAGCGGATAAACAACCGCTCGGTCGTCGTCGCCGGGATCAGCGTGCGGTCCACATCAAAGACAGCGGCGATGACGGCGGGTTTGGCCTCGGCGCGGGGTCCTTGCTTGGGGGTTGGGGGTTGGTAACGGGTCATATTGCTCCTGTTAATTGTTCACCACGGAGACACGGAGGTCACGGAGAACACCTCGTATCTCGTACCTCATACCTCATACCTCGTCCTCACCCCCGCGTACTGCCCGGCGTGCTGGCGAAGTAGCCCCGCGAATCATAGAGGACGACCGCGCCGCGGGCCAGCCCGTAGAGCACCGCGAACCAGGCCAACCCCTGCACGAACAGCAGGAAGCCCGGCCACGCCGCATCCCAGGCCGGGGTAGTGACGGCGGCGAGGCCCTGTTCGCGGGCGATCATCAGGCCCCATTGCAGGGCCAGGAAGCAGTGGGCCACCACTTTCGTCACGCCGTAGAGCGCGCGATGGAGGCGCGAGGCCGCCAGCCAGATCCCCAGCCGCGACTGCATCATCGTCTTGTCGCCGAACGCCGTCTTGCCCTCGGCCAGGGCCAGGCTGCGCATGGCGTCCACGGCGAAGCTGCGGGTGATCATCAGCAGGGGGATCCAGACCGGGATCAGGCCGATGTGGGCAAAGACGATCCAGTAGGCGTTTTCGACGATGCGGTCCCCGGCGATGTCGAACACCGCCCCGGCGGCGGTGGCGCGGCCCCGTTGCCGGGCAATATACCCGTCGAAGGCGTCGCTGACATAGACGAAGATCGTCAGCACCAGGGCCACCCCGGCGGCCCACGGTTCGCGCAGGTAGAGGAACCCGATAGTGACAAAGAGCAGAACAATGCGGCCCAGCGTGATCTGGTTAGCCATAGGTGGGGGTGGGGGATGAGTGATGAGCGATGCGCGATGAACGATGAGGACTGACACGACAGCCATGCTTGCTGGAACCTAGCCTGACTGCCACATCGCTCATCGCTCATTGCGCATCGCTCATTGCTCGTGTCATGCTTCTGCCGCCCCGCCGTCCTGCCAGACGGGGGACAGCAGCAGCCATTGTTCGGGATGTCGCTGGATGTATTTTTCGTAGACCGCGGCCACCTTGCGGGTCAGCGTCTCGACATCGTGTTCGGGCTGATCGCTGGTCGTAGGGGTGATCGGCGGCTCGATCTGGACGACGTACTTGCGGCCTTCGCGGTAGCAGAAGCAAGGGATGATCAACGCCTTGCTGCGCAAGGCCAACCGGGCCACCGCGCTGCTCATGACCATGTCTTCGCCAAAGAAGGGCACGCGGATTCCCGAATTGCCTTCGACATTGGCGTTGCGGTCGGCTAGCACGCCCACGGTGCGGCCTGCGCGCAGGGTCCCGATCAGTTGGCGCAGCATGGCGATGCCCTCCTGGTGGGGAAGCATCTCGGCCCCGCTCTTTTCGCGCACCGAGCGCATGAACTGGAAGAGGCGATTGCCGCCCACTTCGTCGGCCAGCAGGGCCACCTTCCAACCGTGGGCCTGGAGCACCCGCCCGGCCATATCAATCGCCCCGTAGTGCGCCGATAGCATGATCAGGCTGTGGCCCTGGTTGATCAGCGGGCGGATGCGCCCGAACCCGGCTTCGTCAAAAATCACCTCGCGCCGTAACGCCTCGTCGCTCAGGTCGGGCACGCGCAGCATATCATAATAGTCCAGCGCCACGTTCTGGAACACCTTGTGCGCCGCCCGGCGCACCTGCCCCCAACTGGCCCCCGGCCCCAGCAC
>JBBSEL010000504.1:0-4261 GCA_038239755.1 Chloroflexia bacterium
CCGGCAGCTTGGTGGGCACGGGGGGGGGGGGTTCCCAACCATTTGTGTGTGATCTGAACGACAAAAATACCATGCCCAAAAAAACACGGCCCGAACCCCTTTGGGGTTCCCCCCCTTCGCTTGTTATGCGTTTAGACGAATGCGCCTACTGCTGCCAGGCGGCGCTGTACATCTTGCGCGCTTCTTCGGCGGCACTGGAGTCCAGGTTGGTCAGGTCGCTGAGGTCGCGCACCACCACGGTGGGAACCAATGCGCCGAGATCCATGATCGTCTTGGCGTTCTGCTTGAGGTGCCGGGCACCCAGCTCGGCGGTCTCGCGGTCGCCACAGGCCAGCGCGGTCGTGATCAACATTTCATAGCTGATGTTCCCCAGGCTGATCGCCGTGTAGTTGTCGCGGAAATCCTTCGAGACTTCTTCAGAGCGCAGCTTGTCAATGACGCCAGCGGCCACACCCAGGACCGACGCCCCGGCTTCCTTGATCGGGCTGGTGGGCTTACCGCCCAGAGCTTCGAGCCGGGCGCGCAGTTCATTAACCTGCTGCTCAAGTTGGCTGCGGATCTGCTTGAGCAAGGGGTTCACATCCGGCTCATCTTCCGTCCCCTTGACCTGCTTGTCAAGGGCCTGATAGATGTGCCCCTGCAAGCCGAGTTGATCGGCCAGGTACTTTGTAACCACATCATGCTTTTTATCGTCGCCACCTGTATGAGACATGTTGTTAGTTCTCCTTTGGTACTTGGTACAACGGTGTGCTAGGAGGTCCCCGGTTATGCTCAGACGAACATCCCATCTACGATGACCAATGTTGTTATAGATCTGTTCTGAGTAATATAAAGCAATAATTATGCCAGGTGCTGGCCGCACCCCCTGGATCGCCCGCCCGTTGATCGGGCCGTGCAAATGTTCTATAATTAGGCTATGAACCTCTCACAACTCCTCGATCATATGCACCACTCGCCCTACTTTGCCGAGCGGATCACCGCCTGGCATGACGTGCCGGAGCGGGACGCACTGTGGGCCGACTTCCCCCCTGATCTCGACCCGCACCTGGTGCGGGCGTTGCGCGAGCTAGGGATGGGCCAGCTTTACAGCCATCAGCGGGCGGCGACCGACGCGGCGCTGCGGGGCGAGCATGTGGTGGTGGTGACGCCCACCGCCAGCGGCAAGACACTGTGCTACAACCTGCCGGTGCTGCACACGATCCTGCGTGACCCGTCGGCGCGGGCGCTCTACCTGTTCCCGACCAAGGCGCTGGCCCAGGACCAGTTGACCGGGTTGCAGGGTCTGATCGCGGCGCTGGGCGTGGATATCAAGACGTTCACCTACGATGGAGACACGCCGCCCCAGGCCCGGCAGAAGATCCGCACCGCCGGCCACATCGTCATCTCCAACCCCGACATGCTCCACACCGGGGTGCTGCCCCATCACACCAAGTGGGTGCGCCTGTTCGAGAACCTCAAATATATTGTTCTGGACGAGGTGCATCACTACCGGGGCGTGTTCGGCAGCCATGTGGCGAACGTGCTGCGCCGCCTCCTGCGGATCTGCCGCTTCTACGGCTCCGAACCGCAATTCCTGTGCGCGTCGGCCACCATCGCCAACCCGCTGGAACTGGCCGAACGGATCACCGGCACAGGCGGCATGACCCTGATCAGCGAGAACGGCGCGCCGCAAGCCCGCAAAGTATTTGTGATGTACAACCCCCCGGTGGTCAACCGCGAACTGGGGTTGCGGCGCAGTGCCCTCTTGGAGAGTACCGACCTGGCCGGGCAATTCCTGGCGAACGACATTCAGACAATCGTCTTCGCCCGTAGTCGCACCGCCGTCGAAGTGCTGCTCACCTACCTGCGCCAGTCCGCCGTCCAGCATCGTCACAGCCCGGAGAAGGTGCGCGGGTACCGCGGCGGCTACCTGCCCCTGCAACGGCGCGAGATTGAGCGGGGGTTGCGCGACGGCAGCGTGCGGGCGGTGGTCAGCACCAACGCGCTGGAACTGGGCATTGATATCGGCACCCTGGAGGCGTGTGTGATGGTCGGCTATCCCGGCACCATCGCCTCGACCTGGCAGCAGGCCGGGCGGGCCGGGCGGCGCAGTGGCAGTGCCGTGGCGATGATGGTGGCAGGATCGAGCGCGCTGGACCAATTTTTGGTGCAGCACCCCGAATACTTCTTCGCCCGCAGCCCCGAAAACGGCTTGCTCAACCCCGATAACATGCCGGTACTGATGAGCCATTTACAGTGCGCGGCGTTCGAGTTGCCGTTCAACGACGACGAGGGCTTTGGCGACCACCCCCCGGCGGCGACCGCGCAGATGCTCGGCTACCTGGAAGGGTTTGGGGCGATCCACCATAGCGGCGGCATGTGGCACTGGAGCAGCGAGAACTTCCCCGCCGAAAATGTCTCGCTGCGGACCGCCGCCGCCGAGAATTTCGTCATCATCGACACCACCGATCCGACCCCCCGCGTGATCGGGGAGATGGACCGTTTCAGCGTGCTGACCCTGCTCCACGAGGACGCGATCTATCTCCACGAGGGGATGCAGTACCATGTGGACAAGCTGGATTGGGACGAGCAAAAGGCCTACGTGCGGCAGGTGGATGCCGACTATTACACCGATGCGAACCTGGCGGTGACGCTCAAGGTGCTAGACGTGCTGAGCGACGAGCCGCGCACCGCGCCGCGCAACCACGGCGAAGTGATGGTCAGCGCCCAGGCGACGATCTACAAGAAGATCAAGCTGGGCACGCACGAGAACATCGGCTGGGGCCGGATCCACCTGCCCGAACAGGAAATGCACACCACCGCCTATTGGCTGGCGGTGCCGCCCCGCGTGGTCGAGGCTGTGGGCAAACCCGCGTTGCAGGGGGGGTTGGTCGGGCTGGGGCAGGTGTTGGGGCAACTGGCCCCGCTCTACCTGATGTGCGACCCCCGCGACCTGGGGGTGGTGCCGCAGGTGAAGTCGCCGTTCACCGAAGCGCCATCGATCTTCCTCTATGATAGCGTGCCGGGCGGGATCGGGTTCAGCGCCCGGCTCTATACCCTCCACAACACCCTGCTGGCTGCTGCCGCCGACCTGGTCACCGCCTGCCCCTGCGAGGCCGGGTGCCCCTCGTGCGTCGGCCCGGCGATGGAGGTGGGGGCCAACGGCAAAGCGGCCACCCTGGCCCTGGTCCGTGGCTTGCAGATCATCGCCGCCGCCCAGCCCGCCCCCGCGCCCCCCGACCCGATGGACATCGACCACCGCGAGGTAGCGATCAGCTAAACTCCCCTCCTTTAGTCGGTGCCTTGTGGCAGGGCCTGTGGTATAATTATAGCAGCGAAAGTATTGACCGCTATAGATATGATACGGTTAATCGAGGTAGCTTATGAGCGAGCTTGCCACAGCGCGGATGCATTGGACGACAGCAGATCTTGATCTGTTGCCTGACGATGGCACCCGCTATGAAATTGCCGATGGAGAGTTACTCATGACACGGGCACCTCATGCCTATCACCAGCGGACCTGCTTTCGTGTTGCGCGTGAAGTGGATGCCTGGTCGCAGATGAGTCATGCCGGGGAAGTATTTGAAGCAGCAGGCGTTTTGTTCAGCGACTCTGATGTCGTTATTCCTGATGTACTGTGGATCAGTAATAAGCGGCTTGCCCAGTTCTTGGATGCCACCGGGCACTTTACTGGGGCACCCGAGTTGATGGTAGAGGTTCTGTCGCCCGGTATGCAGAATGAGCGACGGGATCGCGCGCTAAAGCTCAGGATGTATGCGGCATACGGCGTACAGGAATACTGGATCATCGATTGGCAATTGCAGCAAATGACGATTTACCGGCGTGAGCAGGGCACGTTGCGGCTCACGCTCACATTGTTGGCCGGTGACACCTTAACCTCGCCGCTGTTGCCGGACTTCGCCTGCCCGGTGGCGCGTTTGTTTGCGTAGATCCGGGAAAGGTTCTGTTGAACCGGCTTTGAGCCAGGAGGTCGCCAATGCCCCGCCGACCCACCAACGCCTTCGAGGAAATGGACATTGAAGAGCTAGGCGTCTTTGAATATTTAGACGACGAAACCTCGCGCTTCGTGCCCGCTCCTGCCACCCCCGCGCCTCACCCGCCGCGTGATCCGGTGCTCGATGCGCGGCTGCGGGCCGAGCTGCCCATGCTGTGGGGCTGGCTCTTTGTCTCCTGCTTCTTCCACGATGCCTGGCTCTGGATGCTCTGGGGCGCGGCGCTGATCGCCGTCAACGTCTGGCTGCACCGGGCCTATGAGCAGCGC
>JBBSEL010000505.1:0-4258 GCA_038239755.1 Chloroflexia bacterium
CCCCGCTGGGTGCCAGGCCGCTGGTCGTCATCGGGGGGGGCAACCTATACCGGGGCGACGATGGGGTGGGCCTGATCATCGCCCGGCAGGTGCAGGCTGCGGCCTGGCCCGGCGTGCAGGTGCGTGAGGAAACCGGCGAGGGCGCAGCGTTGCTCGACGCCTGGGTGGGGGCGGGCCGGGTCCTTCTGTGCGACGCGGTGCGGTCCGGGGCCGATCCGGGGACGATTCACCGACTGGAGGCGCACCGGCAGCCGATCCCGGCGGGCTTCTTCCACTATTCCACCCACGCCTTCAGCGTCGCCGAGGCCGTAGAGGTGGCCCGCGCCCTCGGCCAACTCCCGCCCCACCTGGTTCTCTACGGCGTCGAAGGGGCCAATTTCAGCGCCGGGGTGGGCCTGTCGCCGGTGGTGGCCCAGGCGGCGCAGGAGGTGGCGCGGGTGGTGCTGGCTGAGGCCCGCGCCTATCTAGCCGCGACCACAGGAGAATCGGGCGATGCATGAGTCGGCGTTGATGGTCGGGTTGCTGCGCCAGGTCGAAGCAGTCGCCCCGGCGCACGGGGCGCGGCGGGTCGTTGGCGTGACCCTGTTGGTAGGCGCGCTGGTCCTGGTCACTCCGGCCCACCTGCGCGACCACTTCCGCCTGGCTGCGGCCGGCACGCGGGCCGCCGGGGCTGACCTCATGATCCAGATGGGGCCTGACCCACGGGACCCACTGGCCCAGGAAATCCAGCTCACTCAGGTCGAATTTGCTGAAGATGGCTAGGCTGAACTAGTGCCAAAGTTCGCGCCGCTACCCACCACGCCGGCGGCGATTCGGCGTTTTAAGCAAGGTTTTCTATCGAACGTCCGCATTTTGTGCGGAGTACAGATTACGGGAGCTGGCCACGCAGGACGACGGGCGGTTGTGTAATGGACAGAGCTATGTGTGGGAGCCTCTTCACCGCGCCAAAAACTCCCATAGCGACGCCACGAGAAAAAGCGGTACCACAAGCAGATATATTCTGAACACGTCCAAGATCGCTTCCTTGGGGAAGCCCAACCATTTGCTACCCTGATAGAAGGATCGTGGCCGGAAGACGGCCAGCCCTAGATTGACCCCCGCCCCTCCGGCCAACGAATAGGGAATCAGTTGGAGAATCAGAGTAATCAGGTAATAGGCCGCTTCGCCCGGATCGGACAATCTGCTGCTGTGGTCCTTGTCTGCCCGCACCGATACGATACCACCCACCCACCCGCGGAAGACCACCAGGGGATAGGGCATTACAATCGCCACTCCTGCCACGGTGTTCGGTACGGCACCTAGAAAGAGGTTCCTGCCAAAATCGAGAAGGGCGGCTTTCAGGCGATCGTCCTGTTGCAGAGCAATCGCCGCCGGATCGGTTGCCGCCTGAGCCACCAGCCCATCGGCGTAGTCAAGGGCAAACTTATTCCCGCTGTGGACCATGACCGCCCCCGCGCTCACGGAAACCGCGTAGGTGAGGGCAATAGTCAAAATCGCAAAACGCGCCCGCGCCACTGCCCGAAAGGTAGAGAAGTTCACGTCATTTCCTTCTTTGGTTGGTGTTTAGATAAACCGGGCGATCCCCGTGCAGGAATCACCCGGTTGGGGTATGGTCCTTTTATCTCACGAAAGGAGTGCCCCGATGGACTATACGCGATTGCGCACGTTTCGCCAAGCCTTCTACGCCTGCTTTACCCACGCCAGGACATATTTTAATTCTTTTGTCCCCCTCGAAATAGTCTGTTCGCAAATGGCAAAACCGCGTTGCTTCCCCCTTAGGGCCCGTCGGGATGACGTAGCGAATCTCGACCTTCCCATCTTCGACAATCACGTGGTCAATCAGCAACTCGACCAACTGGCGGCGCTGCGCGAACGACAATCCTTCCAACGTGGGCCGCATCTTGGCACAAAACTCCTCTACCCCGCTAGCCAAAGTGGCCGTATCCAACTGCTGTTGCGCGGCGCGCTCCAACCCCTGCAACTGCCCGCTCAACGCCGTATGCAATTGGCCCAATTCCTGCCGCTTGCGGACAAATTCCTCCCGACCAATCACTTCCGCCAGATAGACGTCTAGGAGTTGGCTCTGTTGGCGCTCGAGTTGGGCGACTTGGGTGCGCAATTGCTGCCGCCGGGCCGCTAACTCCTGCGGTAACCACTCGCCCGCCTGGGCCCGGCTCAACTCATGCGTAATTACTGTTGGATCTTGGAGCAACTGGCACAGATCCGCCCAGACCACGGCATCCAGTCGATCCGCCCGTACTTGGCGGGCCGTACAGCGCGCTTCCTTGACCGCCCGCAAGGCATCGCCGCGGCCCCTGCATATATAATACACGTAGCGCCCGCCCTGCACGGGCCGCCCGGTGGCCGACAGCCGGCAGCGGCCACAACTCACCAACCCCCGTAACAAGTATTCGTAGCTGCAATTGTGCCGTTTGGCCGTGCGCTGGTTGTGCGCCATCTGCTCTTGAGCGGCAGCGAAGGTTTCCGCGCTGACAATGGCCGGGATGGCGATAGGAATCCACTCATCCGGCGGCGTGCGGCGCCTGCTCATCCCCCCGCCCAGCGGCTCGAGGGCTGAGTGGCGGGTCTCGGCCGGGACGCTAACCACGCGCCCACTGTAGGTGGTGCCCATGTACGCGGGGTTGTGCAGCATATTCCGTACCGTGGAGGCGTGCCAACAGCGCCCTTTGGGCGGGGGGATGCCCTCGGTATTCAACCGTTTGGTTACTTGATAGAGCGTATGGGGTGCGGCCAGATCGGTATACCAGGCGAAGATCTGTTGGACCACGGCGGCCTGGGTGGGCTGCAACTGGATCGCGTGGGTATCCCGGGGCCGTTCCAGATCGACGACATAGCCGTAGGGGGGAATGGACCAGGGCAGTAACTGCCCTTGCCGCAGTTTGGCCTGGCGCCCGCGCCGCATGCGGTCCGCGATCAGGTTGCGTTCGTATTCAGCCACCGCCCCCCGGATTTGCAGCAAGAGTTGGTCGTGGGGATCATCACTCATCGGACGCTCCAGAAAGTCGACGGCACACCCGTGGATGGTCAGTTCCTCAATCAGCAGCACCTGGTGGACGAAACTGCGGGCCAGGCGGTCAGGCGCGGTGATGAGGACGCGGGTGAAGCGGCCCAGCTTGGCCTGATCGCGCAGCCGATCGAGGCCGGGGCGGTGGAGATGCGCGCCGCTATAGCCATCATCGCGGTAGACGTGCTCAGGGGCGAGCTGCCAATCGGGATGGGCGGCAACATGAGCGTGGAGCCGGTCGAGTTGTTGGTCAATGGTCTGGGTCTGGGCTTGACGGCGGGTCGAGACGCGAACATAGCGCGCGATTTCCATCGGTAACCTCCTGGGGGGCAGCGGGCGGGAGCACCCGCTGGCGATCATGCTCGCAGGTCCACTGGGCGAGCAATTGATAAGCCAAGTCCCACCGGCGCTGGCCGTCGGGCCGCAGGGACAGAGTGCGTTGGACCAACCAATCGGTAGCCATAGGTCCTCCGGGGGAGAGTGGGAGTCCCCTGGAGGAGAGAAAGCTACAGGATTAGGACCGCAAGCATAACGGGCGGCGCCACCAGGACAGAGGAAGGGTCGTCCAGCGGGTCAGGCAGAATTTATCCTTTGTAACCAGACCATTGACGCGGCAACGCTGGTAGCTATGCGGGCAACCGTGGAGCGACCTGCCGACCTTCACAAAACAGACGGATCCCGGTAGAATCTCTGGTATCTAACCCCCAGGAGATTCCCCGTGAATCCGCACGCCTAATTCTGCCATAATCCGGCCTGCCCTGCAAGCGGGCAAGCCGGCCAGGGCAACATCGTTATTCATAGTCCGCAGGAGCAGCGGTACCGCTGCACACTCTGTCGTCGCACCTTCAGTGCCCGGCGGGGCACCCTATACTATCGCGGGCATGTCCCCGAAGCCGATCAAACCTGCATCCTGACGCTGATCGCCTATGGCTGTCCGGTGCAAGCTGCCGCCCAGGCCTTCGGTTATCAACCGCGCACGATTCGCCGCTGGGTCACGGTGGCCGGGACCCACACGCAGCGTGTGCATGAGCAACTGGTCCAGCAGCCCCGCGACCTGGGGCATGTCCAAGCCGACGAGATCCGCGTGCGCGCTCAAGGCCGGATCGTCTGGCTGGCGCTGGCGTTGATGGTCAGCACCCGCTTGTGGTTGGGCGGCGCGGTCAGCCCCACCCGTGATCGAGCCTTGATCGACCGTTTGGCCGGGCAGATCCGCGCCTGCGCGGTGGCCGCGCC
>JBBSEL010000506.1:0-4254 GCA_038239755.1 Chloroflexia bacterium
ACCATTCTCAGCTTCTTGCGGGAAAGCCTGCTAGAAGAGGGCTATCAGGTCACGACCGCCACCAATGGGCGCGACGGCATGCAGCACCTCCACCGCCAACGCTACGACCTGATCCTGCTCGACCTGATGATGCCGGTCATTGACGGCGAACGCTTCGTCAGCGAAATGCGCCGCCTGGGGCTGGCACAAGAGCCGCCGATCATCCTCCTGTCCGCCGACCGCAACGTGGCGGGCAAAGTGCGTAGCCTGGCCGTTGCCGCCGGGGTACCCAAGCCGTTCAGCCTGGACGATCTGCTGACCCTGGTCGAGCACCATCTGCCGGCCAACCCGTCCGACTCGGCCCAGGGCGGGTACTACGCCACCAGCTCCTGAGCCGCTGCGGGCGACCACTCGGCCCGGTGTTACCGCCTGCCCACGAAAAGAAAAAGAAAAGCGCGACCACATTTTGGGTCGCGCTTTTTCTTAACCCTGCTCGCCGCTCATGGTCGCGACCAGTAGAGGATCGCCACGCTGGTCAGACCCCAGAGGATGATGCAGATCAGCAGGGGCCGGTCGCGCAGCAGCAATTCTTCGGGGGAGCCGCCTTCGTCTTTCTGGTAGATCAGGTAGAGATAGCGGAAGATGGCGTAGATAACAAAGGGGATGGTCAGCATCATCGCGTGGCTATCTTTGACCGGCTTGGGCAGGTTGTCGGCGGTGAAGGTGTAGAGCGCGTAGGCGATTACCGTGGACGCGGTGACCATCGAAATCATCTGGTCGAGGAAGGCGGGCGAATACTCCTCCAGGATCTTGCGGAAGCTGCCGGTGCCCTCGTTGAGCAGGATCAATTCGTGGCGGCGCTTGCTGATCGCCTGGAACAAGGCCAGCAGCGTCACGCAGACATAGAGCCAGGGCGAGATCGGCACACCAATCGCCAGCGCCCCGGCCATCGCCCGGATGACAAACCCCGATGCCACGATCATCACATCAATGATCACCATGTGCTTGAGCACGAAGGTATAGGCGATCTGGGTGAGGAAATAGAACACCGTGATCAGCCCGAACTGCCAGTTGAGGAGGAAGGCCAGGGGAAAGCTGAAGGCCAGGATGACGATGATCGCCGCCAGCGCGATACTGGGACTCAGTTCGCCCGACGCGAGGGGGCGGGTCCGTTTGCGCGGGTGCAGCGCGTCTTGCTTGCGGTCGCCCCAGTCGTTCATGATATAGACCGCGCTCGACACCAGGCAAAAGATGAGGACGGCAATGATCGACCGGATCACCGGTTCGACCTGCACCAGTTGGAACGAAAAGACCAGCGCGGCCAGCACGAAGACGTTCTTGATCCACTGCTTGGGCCGCATCGTCTTGAGCAGCAAGACCGGCCAGGGGCGCCGGACGCGGGGGACAGCATTGGGCACGGGCTGGATCACCGATTCTGACATAAACGGGTTAGGCTCCTCCACAACAGATACGCGGGTCCGGTTGATTCGGGATGATACCCTAATGGGGCCGGGTGCCTGGGACACCCGGCAGGCACCCTTATAACGGGAATATCCCGTAACCGCTATCCTGTGTATGATACCGTATGCCGGGAGGATGCGTCAACCGCGCCGCGTTCGGGGCCGGATGGATGCATGTTCGGGCGGTGGGGTTTGTTGTCGTAGGGGCCGACCCGTGTGTCGGCCCTGGTGGGAGTGTCCCCGATCTCCGCGCCGACCACTCGGACCCCCGACCAGGGCCGACACACCGGTCGGCCCCTACCAACGAGCAGGTTCAGCTGCGCAGGTTCAGCACCTGCCTTATGCTCTCTTTCACCTTGACGCGATGGGGCACAGATTGTATAATAGCCACGGCTAGCACTCCCCATATTTGAGTGCTAAAAATCCCCGGCAAACCCCTTGTAATTCTCCCCCGTTTGGTGTATTATGGATTAGCACTCTCGTACAGAGAGTGCTAAACAACCGAGCTGTACATCCCACCGGCGGCCTTTCTCTACCCTCTGACCCGGTGCTGCGGTGCCTCGGTACCTTGCTATCAAACCCCTATCAGGAGGTCTTACTTATATGGCGAGTCTAAAGCCTTTGGGCGACCGCGTGGTCATCAAGGCCATTGAGCGCGAAGAAGTGACCAGCAGCGGCATCTATCTGCCCGACACGACCAAAGAGAAGCCGCAGGAAGGCCGCATCCAGGCCGTTGGCCCAGGCCGGTTGCTGGAGAGCGGCGAGCGCGCCCCGATGGAATTGAAGGAAGGCGACCGCGTGATCTTTGCCAAGTACGCGGGCACCGAGTTCAAGCTGGGCGGCGAAGACCTGCTCATCCTGCGCGAAACCGACATTCTGGCCGTGGTGGACTAAGGTCGCCCGGCGCAACCTTGTTTAAACGATCTGGTTATTACCCCCTAGGAGGATCATTCCCCGATGGCGAAGCAATTAGAATTCAACGAAGATGCGCGGCGCTCGCTAAAGCGTGGCGTCGATGCCGTCGCCAATGCGGTGAAGGCGACGATGGGGCCGAAGGGCCGCAACGTGGCGCTGGACCGCAAGTATGGCGCGCCGACCGTCACCCATGACGGTGTGACCGTGGCGAAGGAAATCGATCTCAAGAACCCGTTTGAGAACATGGGTGCCCAACTACTGAAGGAAGCCGCCACCAAGACCAACGATGTGGCCGGCGACGGCACCACCACCGCCACCGTGCTCGCCCAGGCGATTGTACACGAGGGCCTGCGCAATGTGGCCGCCGGGGCGAACCCGATGCTGCTCAAGCGCGGCCTGGATCTCGGTGTGGCAGCAATCCTCGCCCGCATCCGCGAGATGGCCCAGCCGGTTTCGACCCAGGAAGAGATCGCCAGCGTCGGCACCAACTCGGCGGCAGACGCCGAGATCGGTCGCCAACTGGCCGAGGTGATGGAGAAGGTCGGCAAGGACGGCGTGATTACCGTCGAAGAGAGCCGCGGCCTCAAGTTCGAGATCGAGTATACCGAAGGGATGCAGCTGGATCGCGGCTACATCAGCGCCTATTTCGTGACCAATGCCGACCGCATGGAAGCGACCCTGGACGAGCCGTACATCCTGATCACCGACAAGAAGATCTCGGCCCTCAACGATCTGCTGCCCCTGCTGGAGAAGCTGCTCCAGGTCAGCAAGAACCTGCTGATTATTGCCGAGGACATTGACGGCGAGGCCCTGCCGACGCTGGTGATCAACCGGATGCGCGGTGTGGTCAACGTGGTCGGCATCAAGGCCCCCGGCTTTGGCGACCGCCGCAAGGATATGCTGCGCGACATCGCCATCCTGACCGGCGGCGAGGTCATCTCGGAAGAGGTGGGCCGCAAGCTGGAGAGCGCCACGGTCAAGGACCTGGGCCGCGCCCGCCGCGTGGTGGTGAACAAGGACGACTCGACCATCATCGAAGGCCGGGGCGACGAAGCGGCGATCCGCGCTCGCGTGGACCAGATCAAGGCGCTGATCGAGCAGACGACCTCGGACTACGACAAGGAGAAGCTCCAGGAGCGGCTGGCGAAGCTGGCTGGGGGCGTGGCCGTGTTCAAGGTCGGGGCTGCCACCGAGACCGAACTGAAGGAAAAGAAGCACCGCGTCGAAGACGCTCTCAGCGCCATCCGCGCGGCGGTTGAAGAAGGCGTCGTCCCCGGCGGCGGCGTGGCCCTGATCAACGCCATCAGCGCGCTGGACGGCATCGAAGCGACCGGCGACATTGCCACCGGCGTGCAGATCCTGCGGCGCGCCCTGGAAGAGCCGATGCGCCAGATCGCTGCCAACGCGGGCCAGGATGGCTCGGTTGTGGTTGAGACGGTACGCCGCCTGGCGAAAGAGCGCGGCAACACCAACATCGCCTACAACGTGCTCACCGGCCAGTACGGCGACATGCTGACCGAGGGCATCATTGACCCGGCCAAGGTGACCCGCTCGGCGGTGGAGAATGCGGCGAGCATCGCGGGCATGATCCTGACCACCGAAGCCCTGATCACCGACATCCCCGAAGCGGCCCCGGCCATGCCGGCAGGCGGCGGCGGCATGGGCGGCATGGACTACTAGGCTCCGGCCCAGTCGTCAGCCGGCCTTTCACCCGGTAGACGGGGGAAGCGTGCAATTTGCACGCTTCCCCTTTTTGTACCTTCGCGATCTGCTTTTAACCCCGGTGCCCCTGGTAGGATATGGCTCCGCCCATTGATGGTCGGATATCCTCGACACCTGGAGCGACCCGACCATTTGCCCCGTGTAGGATATGGCTCGGTCCATTGATGGTCGGGTGTCC
>JBBSEL010000507.1:0-4252 GCA_038239755.1 Chloroflexia bacterium
AAGCGCATTTCTTCCAGCAGATCCATCGTGTGCTGGAACTGCTCGGCGGTTTCGCCGGGGAAGCCGACGATAATATCGGTCGCCATCGACACGCCGGGGATCGTCTCACGAATCCGCCGGACCAGATCGCGGTAGTAGCGCAGGGTGTAGCGGCGGCGCATCCGCTGGAGCATGATATCGTCGCCCGCCTGCACCGGCAGGTTGATATGCTCACACGCCGTGGGCAGCGCGGCGACGGTGTCGATCAGCTTCTGGCTCATGTCCTTCGGGTGCGAGGTGAGGAAGCGGCTACGCCACAGGTCGGGCAGCTTGTCCAGTTCGACCAACAGGTCGGCCAGGTCCACATGCGGTTGCAGGTCGTTGCCGTAGCTGTCCACGTTCTGGCCCAGCAGGGTCACCTCGCGCACCCGGCGTTCGGTCAACACGGCGATCTCGCGCACGATTTCGGGGATCGGGCGGCTGCGTTCGCGCCCCCGGCGGAACGGCACAATGCAATAGGTGCAGGTCAGGTTGCAGCCGTGGATGATCGGCACGTAGGCGGTAGTGCCCCCGGCCTGCGCGGGCAGCAGCCCTTCCAGCGCCAGCGCCACGCCATACTCGCCCAGGTCGGGCGCGTGGTTGTCGGGCAGGCCGACCAGGAAGTCGCGGACCATCGAGGGCTTGAAGAAGAGGTCCACCATCGGGAAGCGGCGGCGCAGGGTGGTCTGATCGTCGGTGACCATGCAGCCGGTGAGGGCGACGAACATATTGGGGTGGCGGCGCTTCAGCCCGGCGATCTCGCCCAGCTTGCCCGCGATCCGCTCCTCCGCCGACAGCCGCACGCTGCACGAGTTGAGCACCACCACGTCGGCCTGCTCCATGCCGGGCGCTTCCGCATAGCCCACGCCTTGCAAGGCGGCGGCCACGTAGTTGCTATCGGCCACGTTCATCTGGCAGCCGACCGTCCAAATAAAGTACGTTTTGTCTGTCTCTGTCGCGGTTGTTGTTGTCATCGCCTCATCCCGATCTAGTTACCTGATTTGTCCAGGCATTATACCGTAAAAGCAGAGAGGGCTGCAAGCACGGTTTAACTCACCCCGAAGGGCACGCAGGACACGAAAGTTTCGCGCGCTTCGGGGGCTTCGGCGGGGGCCACCAAAATTTAGCCTTGACAGCCCCAGGCACATTTGGTATATTATGGAGGCTGTTCACCCTCGCTCGGCACCCAAACAGCACGGCGACGTAGCCAAGTGGCAAGGCAGGGGTCTGCAAAACCTCGACCAGCGGTTCGAATCCGCTCGTCGCCTCCCTTTTTGTACTGTCGGCACTCTCCTCCGGGCGAGTGCCGCTTTTACTTTCTACCGGCTCCCGCTCATAAAGGAGATCCCATGACGCAACCGGCCCTGGAACTATTGCACACCGACCATATTTATAGCGGCAAGATCATCAAGGTGGACGTGGAACAGGTGCGCCTGCCCAACGGGCGTGAGAGCGTGCGCGAGATCGTGCGCCACCCCGGCGCGGTGGTGTTGGTGGTAGAGGACGACCAGGGGCGGATCTTGCTGGTGCGCCAGTATCGCCGCGCCGCCGACAAAGACCTGCTGGAGATGCCCGCCGGGACCCGCGAGCCGAACGAAGAGGCCGCCGTCACCGCCGGGCGGGAACTGGAAGAAGAAACCGGCTTCAGCGCCGCCTCGATCACCCACCTCGGCAGCTTCTATTCGGCCCCCGGCTTCTGCACCGAGTACCTCCACTGCTACCTCTGCACCGACCTGAGCGCATCGGACGCCAAGCCCGAAGAGGACGAGTCGTTCGAGCATGTCCGCCTGACCGTGCCGGAGCTACGCGCCGCCATCCGTGGGGGCGAAATCGAAGACGCCAAAACGCTGGCCGCCTTCACCCTCTATCTGCTGCATCAGGACTGAGCAATGAGCAATGAGCAATGAGCAATGAGCAATGAGGAACGGGCGATGAGTAATGAGCGATGAGCGATGAGGTGTTGGAAGTATACCTGTTTCCGCAGTCCTCAGTCCTCAGTCCGCACGCCTCGTTCCTCATTGCTCATCACTCATCACTCATTGCTCGTTACTCTTGGCCGATGTCGTGGCGGTAGTGCATGCCCTCGAAGCGGATGCGCCCGACGTTGCGGTAGACCATCGCCCGCGCTTCGGCCAGGGTTGCGCCCCGCGCCACCAGGGTGATCACCCGCCCGCCATCGGTGACCAGGGTCGGGCCACTGAGGAGCATGTCGATATTGGGCGGGGGCGGAGCCTTTTTCGGCCCGGCCAGGGCGGACACGAAGCGGTCCATGCCCAGGAAAGTGCGGCGGGGCGGGGGCGGCGGGGGGATGAGATCCGCGATCTCCTGCGGAGTCAGCCCGGCGGTGCTAGGCAGGCGCTCCAGCGCGTCAATCGTCGGCGCGGCCTGGGGATCGAGGAACTTCGTGCCGCCGTGGAAGGCCAGCACCCCCTCCTGCAAATCGCCCAGACCGCTGATCGGGTGGCCCTTCAGCACCGGGCCGGGATAGCCATCCGAGGCCAGCACCACCCCGCAAGTCGCTTCGGCCTGCCAGACCGGGCGCTGCTCGCTCAGCCGCCCCGCCGGGATCGCTGCCAGCAGATCGTAGAAGTCGCTGGACAGCCGCGGCAGGAGCACCTGCGCCTCCGGGTCACCCAGCCGGGCATTGAACTCCAGCACCTTCGGCCCGCTGGCGGTGATCATCACCCCGGCGTAGAGGAAGCCCTGGAACGGGAAGCCCTCGGCGGCCAATCCGTCTATCGTCGGCCACAGCACCGTCGCCGCGATCTCCTGCCAGGCCTGGTCACTGATCCAGCCGGGCGGGCTATACGCCCCCATCCCCCCGGTCATCGGGCCGCTGTCACCGTCCTGAAGCCGCTTGTAGTCGCAGGCGGGGGGCATCGGCCACAGCGTCTTGCCATCGGTGAAGCATAGCGCGCTCACCTCCCGCCCGGTCAGGAACTCCTCGCAGACGACTGTCTCGCGCCCTGGAGCCAGCGTCCCGGCTTGCAACATGGCGCGCAGCCCTGCCCGCGCCTCCGCCAACGACTGCACCACCATCGCGCCCTTGCCCGCGGCCAGCCCATCGGCTTTCAGCACCAGGGGGAAGTGGGCCTGGGCCAGCACGCCCTGCAACGCCTGGAGCGTGGGGGCCACCACATAGCGGGGGGTGGGGATGCGGTGGCGGGCCATAAAGTCACGCGCCCAGGCTTTGCTCGTCTCGATGCGCGCCGCCGCCCGCGTCGGCCCGACGATGGGCAGCTTGAGGTTCTGGAATTCGTCCACCACCCCCAGGCTGAGCGGGAGTTCCGGCCCGACGATGGTCAGGTCGATGTGGTTGCCCCAGGCCCAGCGGGCGATAGCATGGACGCCATCGACGCTATCGACCGTGATCGGCACATTCTCGGCCAGGGTGCTGGTCCCCGGATTGCCCGGCGCGCAATAGATCTTCGTCACCTTGGGACTGCGTAGCAACGCCCACATACAGGCGTGCTCCCGTGCCCCGCCTCCAATGATGAGTACCCGCATGATCGGCTCTGGCTCCTTGTGCGTGATGGGTGAAACGTGATGGGTGATGCGTGATGCGTGATCTCGTATTGCGTATTGCGTGATGGGTGATAGTATCTGCCCAATTTTATCATAGATGGGCAAGGAATGAGTAGGGGGATCGCCCGACTTTCCCACGGCTGTTGCAAAGTCCCCGGCGGTCATCCTGAGCGTAGCGAAGGTAGGCTTGGCGGTCAGCGGTGTGGAGGGAAGCGCATCAATTTCCCCAACAATCAAACAGCCCGCACAAGATCCTTCGCTGTGCTCAGGATGGCAGCCGGGGAGGTTAAGTTGGCTCCCATCCCCGGCTGTGGTTCAAACACCCGCCCTATGGTATACTACGATAGTAGGAGGGATCGGCTTGGAACTGACCGGTATACATCATATCACCCTGGTGGTTGCCGACGCGGCACGCAGCCAGGCCTTCTATACCCAGGTGCTAGGGTTGCGCCTGGTCAAGCGGACGGTAGACTTCGACCGGCCCGGCACCTGGCATCTCACGTTCGGGGATGCGGAAGGCACACCGGGCACGCTGGTCACGGTGCTGGCCTGGCCTGGCGCGGAGCGGGGGCAGCGCGGCATCGGCGGCACCCATCACTTCGCCCTGGTCGCCGAGACGACCAACGCCCAGTTGAAATGGAAACGCTGGCTGACCGACCACGGCATCGCCGTGCAGGGGCCATACGACCGTACCTATTTCCGCTCGATC
>JBBSEL010000508.1:0-4252 GCA_038239755.1 Chloroflexia bacterium
ACCCAGGCTATCGAACAGATGCCTGCCACGGTCCTGGAAGCAGGGGCCACCGTGGAACCGCAAGTGATGCAGTTGATCCAGGAACACCTGCAAGTCGAGAAGCAATGGGTCGAAGCCGGAGCTATTACGGTCCGCAAAACGGTGGAGAACGTCCCGGTCACGGTGTCGGTGGAACTGGCGCATGAAGAACTCCAGATCCAGCGGACTCCGGTCGGGCGTATTCTGGCCGATGGCGAGACCGCCCCGCCCCGGCAAGAAGGCAACACCCTGATCATCCCTGTGGTCGAGGAAGAACTAGTGGTCCTCAAGCGCCGGGTGATCCGCGAGGAGTTGCACGTTACCAAACAGCGCGTCGTCGAACAACGCGAGGTGAGCGATACGGTCCGCCGCGAGCAGATCCAGTTCGACACCACCGACGGCGTGGAATTCATTGGCGAGGATGGCGTTTCTGACGCCGGAGCAGCACCCGGCTTGTAACGGTCGTAGTCTCTGCGACTAGTCCTATAAACAAGTCACCAGCAGTACCAACCCACTACCTATCTATTAATCGTCACACCCTTCAGGAGGTACTTTTCAAATGGCTACTAATACCTACAAAGCAGTTGGTGTATTCACCGATCAAGAATTCGCCCAGCGCGCGGTCCAGCAGTTGAAGGCCGCCGGGTTGCAGTCCCAGATTCTCGACCGCAGCAACGTGCGGCAATTGGAGCAGTTGGGCTTTAACCGC
Source organism: Chloroflexia bacterium (assembly GCA_038239755.1). Lineage (GTDB taxonomy): Bacteria > Chloroflexota > Chloroflexia > QHBQ01 > JAICKM01 > JBBSAN01. The sequence goes on from JBBSEL010000508.1 coordinate 728, forward strand.
GAAGAATACAGCCTCTACGAGAGCCGCGCCCAGGAAGGCAACGCTGTCGTGGTGGCCCAGGGCGGCCAGACCGGCGAAGAAGCGCTCAACATCCTGCTGCAAGCCGGGGCCGAGAATATTGACGTGAGCAAGCAGGCCCAGGGAGCCAAACATTACCAGAACCTGCAAGCCGACCAGCGCCAGTATGGCCCGGTGGACCAGAGCACAGGCCGCGCCCGCAATGCCGACGAGGCCCGCATGATCCTGCGCCGCGAAAGCCTGATCCCGATGAAGCAAGCCGTCCAGGCGGGCGAAGTGGAGATCCGCAAGACCGTCCACGAGCACCAGCAGGACGTGCCGGTGACGCTGGCCCACGAAGAAGTGACCATCGAGCGCCGCCCCATCACCGACCCGAACCAACTGAACGCCGCCGACATTGGCGAGCAGACGATCCGCGTGCCGGTGTACGAGGAGCAGGCCCAGCTTCAGAAGCAAGTGACCGGCGAAGAAGTGGTCATCAACAAGGAGCGGGTCGAGCAGCAGCAGACGATCAGCGGCACCGTGCGCCACGAGAACGTGGAAGTGGTCCCGACGGGCGGCGTCCAGGTGCAGGGCAACACCCAGCAGACCCAGCAGGCGGGCACCGACTACACCACCGACTATACCACCACCGACACGACGACCACCCCCCAGCGCTAAGCTGGCCCGGTCCCTATGTCTGGGGAGGCGCGGAGCAGGTTGGTCCCCGCCGCTTTTCATACCGTTTATGGTATAATATCCCGTAATAACTACACCCCTGTGCTGACCTACATCGCGGAGTATTGGCCGCGCATCACCCGATCTAACCCGCGCCCGCAAGGCACGCTGATCGGCCTGCCGCGCCCCTATGTAGTGCCCAGCGACGGGACGATGTTCCAGGAGATGTATTACTGGGACAGCTATTTCACCGCACTGGGCCTGCCCGGCACCCCCCACGAACACCTGATCGTGGACATGGCCGAGAACATGGCCTGGATGCTGCGCCGGTTCGGGCTGATCCCCAATGCCAGCCGCTATTATTTCCTCTCGCGCAGCCAGCCACCCTTCTTCCCCCACCTGATCCGGCTGGCCTATGAGGTCAAGCGCAAAGAGGACGAAGCCGCCGCCCTGACCTACCTGCGGCAGATGATGGCCCTGGCCGATCAAGAGTACACCACCGTCTGGCGAGGCACCCAGCAGCCGCATCACCGGATGGTCCATGCCGGGCTGTCGCGCTATTTCGACATCAACTACCTCGACGTGCTGGCCTCCTGCGAAAGCGGCTGGGACCACTCAACCCGCTGCGACGACCGCTGGCTGGAACACCTGCCGGTGGACCTCAATTCGATCCTCTACAGCAACGAGCGTGAGTTCGCCCACGCCGCCACTCTGCTAGGGCAAAAGGACCGCGCCCGCCGCCTGGAAGCCTGGGCCTTGGAGCGGGCCGCGACGATGCAACGGCTGATGTGGGACGAGGTGCTAGGGGCGTTCTGCGATTACGATTATGTCAACCAGGAGCGCAGCCCGCACCTGTCGTTGGCCGGGTTCTACCCCTTGTGGGCGGGCATCGCCACCCCGGCGCAGGCCGACCGGATGGTGCGCGACATCCTGCCCCGCTTCTTCTTCCCCGGCGGGCTGGTGACGACGCTGGAGGAGCGCGAGGGGCGGCAGTGGGCCTATCCCAACGGCTGGGCACCCTTGCAGTGGATCGTGGTTGGCGGGCTGGAGCGCTACGGTTATCTGGACGAGGCGCAGCTGATCATGCGTGCCTGGTGCGACCTGGGTGCGCAGACCTTCGCCGCCACCGGCACCATGTGGGAAAAGTACAACGTGGTCCAGGCGTCAGAACGCAGCGAAGGCGGGCTGTACGGGAAAGTGACCGGGTTCGGCTGGACCAACGGGGTCTTTGTGGATTTCGCCCGCCGCCTGGCCGTGCCCCAGGCTCCCCCTTTGTATCTGGTGGACCTGCCGGATCTGCCCATTCCCCACCTGCCCAGCTTCGCGGCAGACGATGTGGACGAGACGGCGCACTGATCGCTGCCCAGGCACCCCTCACCCCTGTCCCCTCTCCCCGCTGACGCGAGGCGAGGGGGACTCTGCTTTAGCCTCCATCGTTACGGCTGCAATGTTAAAATCAGCCCTCTAGCAAGCGCCTGCGGGACGGTTCGCCCACTCGGTTTGCAGGATGCCATAGACGGCCACGTCTTCAAAGACTCCCCATTTCTGGGTGTGGTGGTGCAGGGTGCCTTCGTGGGTCATACCGATTTTCTCCATGACGCGCCCGGAGGCGGGATTGCGGGTCAGGTGTTCGGCCACAACGCGGTGCAGGTCCAGCGTGGTGAAGGCGTAGGCCAGCACGGCCTCGGCGGCTTCGCTGGTGTAGCCCTGGTTCCAGTAGGGCTGGCCGATCCAGTAGCCCAGCTCGGCCCGTTGATGCGCCGGGGTGAGGTAGAGGAGAACGTTGCCCATTACCGCCCCGTCAGTGCGACGGGTGATCGCAAAATGGATCTGCGTGCCCTGCTCGAATTTCGCCTGGTGAGAGCTAATCCAGCGTTCAGCCATGCCGTCTTCGTAGGGATGGGCGATGCTGAGCGTCGTGGAGGCGATCTCGCGGTCGCTTGTCAGGCGTTGCACCTCCGGCGCGTCGGCCAGGGTGAACGGGCGCAGGATCAAGCGTACGGTTTCGAGCGTGGGACGTTCGGTCATGGTGGGTTCTCCTCTTGCCATTGTGGGGGCGGGCAGACACCCCTCACCCCTGTCCCCTCTCCCCGCTCACGCGAGGCGAGGGGGACTCATCTTTAGCACCTGTTGTTCACCGCAGCAATCCCTGACCACTGACCACTGACCACTGACCACTGACCACTAATCCCCCACCACCGGCATGGGAGCGGGGGGGAGCGGCGGGCGGCGGGGGCTGCGGGCGGGCGTGGGGAAGGGTTGGAAACCGAAGCCGAGCACCTGCCGGGCGTCACCAATGATGACGAACGCTTCGGGATCGATCTCGTGGATCAGGTCGGTCAACAGGTTGATCTGCTGCGGGCGGACCACGGCCATAATCACCCGGTAGTTTGCCCCGGTATAGCCGCCGGTGCCGTTGAGGAACGTCACCCCCCGGTCGAGATCTTGGATGATGCGGCGGGCGATGTGGTCGGGCGCGTGCGAGATAATCCAGACCAGGCGGGTGGTGCTGGCCCCCTCCTGCACCGCCTCGATGGCGCGGCTGGCGGCGAAGCTGACGATCAGGGCGTAGAGCGCCTTGTCGGTGCCGAAATAATAGGCGGCCAGCGCCAGAACCAGCACATCGAACCCGACCAGCGCCTGGCTGACCGACACGCCGCGAAAGCGGGTCAGCAGTTGGGCCACGATATCCGAGCCGCCGCTGGTGCCATAGGCGCGGAAGATCAGCCCGGTGCCGATGCCGCTCATCACCCCGCCATAGAGGGTGTAGAGCAGCGGGTCGGTGGTGACCGTCGGCACATGGCCGGTCAGGTTATCGATGATCCCCGAAAAGAGCAGGACGGCATAGAG
>JBBSEL010000509.1:0-4251 GCA_038239755.1 Chloroflexia bacterium
CATCGTAGGCGATGCCGATGGCCGGATCAACCAGGTGGGTCAGCGTGTTGGCCCCCCGCAGGCCGATCTCCTCCTGCACGGTGCCCCCGGCGTAGATAATATTGGGGTGGCGCGGGCCGTCGGCCTGGAGCAGGCGCAGCGTCTCGATCACCAGGGCACACCCGGCGCGGTCGTCCCACGCCTTCGCCATCAGCATTTTGGGGTTCGCCATCACCGTGAACGGGCAGACGGGGGTGATCGGATCGCCGGGGCGCACCCCCGTCGCAAGGGCATCGCGGCGGCTGGTCACCCCGATGTCGATGTACATCGCCCGGCCTTCCACCACCTTTTTGCGCTCGTCCGGGGTCAATATATGCGGGGGCTTGGAGCCGACGATCCCGTCAAACACCCCCTGCCGGGTGGTGATCCGCACCCGCTGGGCCAGCACTACCTGCTCCCACCAGCCCCCTAATGGTTGAAAGCAGATGTAGCCATCGTCATCAATCGAGGTGACCATAAAGCCGACCTCATCCATATGGCTCGCCAACAGGACGCGGGGGCCGTCGCCGTCCACCGCCCCCGGAACGCGCACGGCGATGCTGCCCAGGCCATCGGTGGTCAGTTCACCGTAAGGCAGCAGGTAGTTCCCCATCACCCGCCGCACCACGTCCTCCTGACCAGGCACGCCATCCGCCGTGGTCAGGGCTTCCATCATTGCCAACGTCTCGTCCATGTCATCCTCCCCGGTAGCTGCTACTCTTCCCTTGTTATGGGTTGGGTCCGCCGCTGGCCCCAGCCTGATCCCCGTGTAGTTCATGCCCACAAACAGCGCACAAATAGGGGCCGATTGCCACGGGGCGCGGGGGGCTGCCTAGATACCAGCGCCCACAATTAGGGCAATGGTAGGCCAGCGCCCGTGGCCCTGCCCCCGGATCGCTCACTGGGAGCGGGACGGCGACCTCGCGGAGTGCCTCGCGGCTGGGGGCACCCAGGACGCGCGCCGTCCGCACTTCGTCGCCGTCGAGCACCAGGCCCAGCACCTGGCCTTCCTGGATCTTGAAGCGATCCCCGCCCTTGAGGTTCTCGAACGAATGATCGGTGATGACGAACTTGCGGTCCTCGCGAGGCGCGTCGGGCGGGTGGGCGTAGAGTGTGACGGTAGTACCGCCAAAGAATCCGCCGTAGTTTAGCACTTCATCAATAACAAATACTTCGTACCCGTCAATGGTGATACTCACGAACAACTCCTTATGTACATCCGCACCGATGCGACATATTATAGCACAACAAGGCAAGGTCAACACTCAGACGACCAGACTCTTCCAGCAGGGAACTTAGGGTTTGGGCCGGACCGGGGCGCGGGCGGTGGCCGTGCGTAACAACGTCAGCGCCAGCACCAGCCAGAGCAGCCCCATCGCATAGAGATGCATCCCGCTGAGGGTGATCGCCCACCACGGCTCCTGCTGGACATTGACCAGGCGGACCCAATCGCCCGGCGAGCGGCTGAACACCAGGGCGGTGACCCCCAGGGCCAGCACCCCCATCGCCGGGATCTGCCCGCGCAACACCCACCAGCCGAGCAGGGCCAGCGCGGGCAGCACCCACCAGATCAGGTGGTGGGGCCAGGTGAGATAGGAGGTGATGTTGACCGTCAGCAGCAGCAGCGAGATTTCGAGCAGCATATAGAGCCGCCAGTGCGCGGGGGTGGGCAAGGACAGCCGGACCCGGCCCGGTCGGGCGGCGATGATGATCGGCACGGCGAACACGGCGATGACCGCGCCCCAGACCAGCAGGTTCCCGCTCAGGTTGAGCAGCCGCCAAGCGGCGGGGTTGTTATCTGCCGAGGGCAGCTCGGGCACGCCGGGCAGCAGCCAGCGGGCCAGCAGCCCGTTAATACTCTGGTTGTCCAGGTAGCCCTGGGCGCGGCCCAGCAGGTCGGGGAAGAGGTGGAACCAGTAGTCGAGCGTGCTGCCGGTGAAGGGGATGGTCACCACCTGGAAGAAGAGAAAGGCGACGGTGGTGGCAATCGCCAGCCGGGGGCGACGGCGCAGCACAAAGTAGGGCAGCAGCACTACCGGCTGCACCTTGATCGAGATTGCCAGTCCCAGCACCAGCGCGGTGGTGAGCAGGCGCGGCCCGCCGCCCCGCTCCACGTCGGGTCGCCAGGGTTGGGCCAGCACCAGCCCGGCCAGCAAGAGAAGCCAGACGCCGCTGTTGACTTGCCCCAGGTAGATTTCGTCGCGCAGCGGGATGCCGGTGCCCCACAGGAAGAGCAGCAGCCCCGCCCGCAGTGAGAGCGGCCACCCTCCACCGGGCACCCAGGTGACGGCCAGCACGCCCATCCCCAGCAGGAGGAGGAACAGGTGTTGCACCACCAGCCAGATCGCGGTGGCAGTGGCGAGGGGGAACGGCAGGCCGATCGGCAGTAAGAGGAAGGCCAGCAACGGCGGGTAGAGGTAGAACGGGGTGTTGGGCAGGCCCAGGTCGTAGAGGTTGCCGCCCGTCACCAGCGCGTGGGTGGCGGCATAGTAAGCGCGGAAGTCCCAGCCCATCGCCGGGTTGCCCGGCCCCACCCCGGCCAGCCAGACCAGATAGCTGCCCAGCCCAAAGGCACCCAACAGCCACCCCAGCGCCGGGTAGATATCGGCCCGCTGGCTGGCGGAAACGGTCGGTGGCGCGCTGGTGGTCGGGGGATTCACACGCCGTAGTATACAGCGGGGCCGTAGGCGGTGCAAGCGTGGCGCGGGAAGGGTGAAACGTGAAACGTGATGCGTGATGCGTGGCGCGTGGCGCGTGGCTCGAACGAGAGATCAGGGATCAGGGGCAGGGATTAGGTGTTAGAAAATACGCAATACGCAATACGCATCACGTTTCACGTTTCACGTTTCACCCTTCCCGCATTGACCGGGCCGAGTCGCCTATGCTATACTAGCGTCAATCTTGCGCCAAGGAGTCAGGGATGGATGATTTGTACAAGGAAAAACTGCAACAGGCGACGACCTTGCTGACCGAGCAGGACTGTGATGCCTGGCTCCTGTTCGTGCGGGAAACGGACATGGCGCTGGACCCCAGCCTGCCGCTGATTTGCGACCTGGGCTTTGTCTGGGAGACGGCGATCTATGTCAGCCGCGATGGGCAACACGCGGTGGTGGCGGGGCTGCACGACTGTGAGCCGGTGCGCCAGAGCGGGCTGTTCAGCGAAGTCATCCCCTACACCGCGTCGATCCGCGAGGCAATGGTGGGGCTGTTCAACCAGCGCGACCCGCAACGGATCGCCCTCAACTTCGCGCCCGACAATGTGGCCGCCGACGGGCTGACCTACGGCATGTACCTGAAGCTTCAGGACATCCTGGCGGGCACCCCCTATGGAGGCCGCTTCACCTCGTCGGATGGGCTGGTGACGCCGCTCCGCAGCCGCAAGACCCCCGCCGAACTGGGCCGGATGCGCGCGGCCCTGCGCCAGGCCGAGGCGATCTGGGAGCGGGTGGGGCGGTTCTTGCGGCTGGGGCGCACCGAGCGCGAGGTGGCCGAGTTCATGCGCAACGAGGCAACGCAGCGCGGGCTGGGCACCTCATGGGCCGCCGACCACTGTCCCATCGTCAACGCCGGTGGGGTGAGCAGCGAGGGCCATGCCCGCCCTGGCGAACGCCCCATCGCGCAGGGTACGCTGCTCAACATCGATTTCGGGGTGCGCCAGGACGGCTATTGCACCGACCAGCAGCGCATGTGGTACATCCGCCGGTCGGGCGAGATCAAGGCCCCACCCGAAGTGCTGGCCGCGTTCGATGCGGTCTGCGGGGCGATCCAGGCGGCGGCGACGGTGCTGCGCCCCGGCGTGGCGGGCTGGCAGGTGGATGCCGTCGCCCGCCAGTATTTGCAGGATGCCGGGTATGGCGAGTACCAGCACGCGCTGGGGCACACCGTGGGCCGCGCCACCCACGACGGCGGCACCCTCCTCGGCCCCCACTGGGACCGCTACGGCAACACCCCCGACGGCCTGGTCGAGGCCGATCAGGTCTTCACCCTGGAGCCGAGCATCGACACCCCCTACGGCGTTCTCGCCATCGAAGAAGAGGTGCTGGTCACGGCAAACGGCTGCGAATTCCTCTCCCCCCCGCAGATGGAATTGCTGTATATTTAGGCGGTGGGGGTTAGCCGGGCGGTGCGCTTGGTGTGGACAGGTTGTAATATTGCTCTCTGCTCAGCCGTTATAGTGATTGCTAGCAGCAATTAGCGAGTGATTTACAACACTGTCTACGACTAAGGAGCTAC
>JBBSEL010000510.1:0-4241 GCA_038239755.1 Chloroflexia bacterium
CTGTGCCGTCGGGCGACCAGCGCGGCCCGGCCCCGGTGCGCTCGTTGGCCGTCAGCCGCAGGGGCACCCCCCCGGTGATCGGCACGGTGTAGATTTCGCGCCCGGTGCTGGCCGAGGCTCCGCCACTGAAAGCGAACCGCGTGCCGTCGGGCGACCAGGCCGGTTGCCCGGCATAGGGCGGCAGGCCGAGCACCTGCTTGGGCTGCCCCGCCCCCGTCGCCCGCATCGTATAAAGCTGGAAGGCCCCCCCACTGCCCGACTGGAAGACGATCTGCGTACCGTCGGGCGACCAGGCCGGGAAGGTGTTGTCGTTGTCCTTCAGCGCGGCGGTGAGCTGGACCGTGTCGCCAGGGGTGTTGTCCGGCTTCACCGTCACGACATAGATCTGATCTTTCCCCGCCTGCGCCGACTGGTAGGCCAGCCGCGTACCGTCGGGTGACCAAACCGGGATCGAGTCGACCGGCTGCTGCTGGGTCAGGGGGAAGGAGGTCGCGCCCGATCCGTCGGGGCGGATCAGCCAGAGCGTACCGGGGATCTGCCCCGTCGCGGCGCGGATGAAGGCGATCCGCCCGCCGGGCAGGGGGCGCGCCGGGGCCGCCGGGGTCGGCGTGGGACCGAGCAGCACCGGTGTCGGCGTCGTCACGGCGGGATCACAGCCCAGCAGGGCGAACAGGGGGAGCAACAGACCCAGGAGCAACACTTTGCGCATACCCGATTATACCGGGTGTGCGGTGAGGCGGCAAGGTGGGGATCGCACCCACTCCACCACCTTCTCTAATCCCGCTTGTATCCCGTTTCAGGCGTGCGGAATCCATCGCCACGCCGCGAAAAAGTTTGACAAACCGGGGCGAGTTTGCTATAATATTTGCAATGGAGGCCTAGCTCAACTGGCAGAGCAGCTGACTCTTAATCAGCGGGTTCAGGGTTCGAGTCCCTGGGCCTTCACCATCCAACAAGCAAGCCGGGGAATAATCCCCGGCTTTGCTTATTCCCTCCGAGGAGACAGTTATGTCACACAAACACAAACACACCCAGACCCAAGCCGATGGTAGCCGTCAGCACGGGAGCAGCCGTTTCAGCATCCTCAGCCTCTGGAGCCTGTTCAGTGCGGGCAGCATCCTCAGCATCGGCAGCGCGGGCAGCATCCTCAGCATCGGCAGCGCGGGCAGCATCCTCAGCATCGGCAGCGCGGGCAGCATCCTCAGCATCGGCAGCGCGGGCGGGCTGTTGCAGATCGGATCGCGGTCCTTGCTGCGTCGTCACGACTGAGGTATCGTTGTCTCTGCCGGGCAGGGTACATGCCTCCCGGCATCGGCACCCCAAAAGAACAGGCACCCGCCCATATGAGCGGGTGCCTGTTCTGTTAGTGCCAACGTTCCGATCATGCGTGAAACACCACGCCAGCTTGCCGCCCATCAGCGGCTAATGTTGACGGAAGGGTCAGGCCCCGGATTCCCGGCGAGCACCAGTTCGCCCCCATCCTGAAGAGCGGATGCCCTGCTGGGCGGGGCGGGCGCGTCTGTCCGCCCCGCCGGGTTAGGCACGTCTGTTTCGTTATCCGTGTGCTTATGGTGCGCTAATTGGCGATATTGCTTGAGCATCTCGCGCAACTCTTCGTCGGTGAGATCCTCGACATCGATCAGGTCATCGTGCGCCGGGCCGATGACATGGATGATCTCATCCAGCTTGAGGTGTAGCGCCTTGGAGTCGCGGTTTTGGGTATTCTGGATCAAGAACACCATCAGGAAAGTAACCAACGTCGTGAAGGTGTTGATGAGCAGTTGCCAGGTGTCGGAGAAGCCGAACAGCGGCCCGCTGATCGCCCAGACCACGATAATCCCGACCGCCGCCAGGAAGGCCCAGCTACTGCCCGCCGTCTCCGACGCTTTGTTGGCGAAGCGGGTAAATACCTTGTTCACGGCTTTCACAATTGCACCTCCATGGGTACAGCAAGATAAGCATAGCGCCCTTCATATCTACGGTGCAATAGCAAATAGTATGCCCGGTACCCGGACGCAAGTGATCGGCGCGGCAGCCGGGGAGCCGCATAACACCGCCGCCCTTAGCTCACGAAGGTCGAGCGCCGGGCGGCGGCTGGCAAGTACGTATGGAGGCTAAACCTGTGCGCCGCGCATCATCCCCCGCTCTCGTTTTGCAGCAGGTGTGGTCGTATTCCACCTGTTGGGACATTCGGGAACCTTCTTGCGTAGGAACCGAGGATCAGGGGCGAGGGCCTGGCATAGGCCACTGCTGGCTAGCGACGCGGGCTTTGCCGCATGTTGAGGAAGAGGGCGGCCAGCGCGCCGGGCACCCACCCGCACAGGGTGAGGATCGTAACGATCAGGATCGCCCCGCAGCCCCGGTCCAGCACCGCCAGCGGGGGTAAAAGAATACAAAGAAGTACACGTCCAAGACTCATGCGGGGCCTCCTGGGCAGAAAAGGGGCCGTGACGGTCACACGGCGGGGGCAAGGGGTTTCGCGCAACCAACTTGTCTAAGCTTTACGGACGGTTAATCACCGAAAGCAATCGGTCCACATGCTCTTTAGCAGACGGGTATCGCGCGCCAAACGCTAGTCTGTAACATTCCAACGCTTCATGCGCCTGGGCATCTGCCTCATAAGCCTGGCCTAGCATGTAGTAGTACTCGCCATTGTCCTCGTCAAGCTGGCAGGCCTTATAGAAGTCGGCAATCGCGCCCGCCACGTCCTCACGCTCTCTTCGGGCCTTGCCCCGCCAGAAGTAGAAATTTGGGTGTTCGGTGATGTCAAGTGCTCTCGTGAAATCGGCCTCAGCCATCGCAAAATCCAGCGCTCCCATGTGTGCCTGCCCCCGCTGAAAATGATAGTTTGGTTCCTCTGGGTCAAGCTCAATGGCCCGGGTGTAGTAGGGAATTGCCTCATGGAAGGCAGTTCGTCTAAGGTAGTCTTGCCCAAAATGGACATATGTGTTGATGATGGCCTGCCGCGTAGGGTGATTAGGGTCTAAGATTAAAATCTGTTCGCCTACTCGCAACATCTTATGTAGATCTCTGCGGCCCTGAGCACCCTCAAATTCAGCAGCTCGCTGAGCGACGATTCTGGCTGTCCGCTCAGCGTGGTCAGGAAATATTTGCACAGATGTTCTCACCTCCACAGTCGCATCGGCGTCACTGGGCACTGGTGCGTCCTCTATCACCGTGAGGGTAGCAGCTACGTTGAGTGTGCTTCCTGTAGTGTCCACTAGCGGGGCAACCGCTGGGCGAAGTACGATGCTCCGATGTACCCCGCCCCGTAGTGGCGTGGGAAGCCCTGAAGTCTGCAATCCGTTCTCAACACTACTGTAAAGAGAATCTATCGTGACCTGGCCCGAGTGATGGCGCCAGTGATCTAACACATAATAAGTAAAAGCACCATGCTGTAAGGCAGGCCGTTCGTACGCGTGGCGATCTCCCTCACACGCGGTCACCACAGCGTAGCCCCGTGCCGTAGTACCAACAAAAGCAGCCTGCACCTGTTCGCTGTAGCTACGCATATTAGCTGCATCGTCGTCTGCACCCCGTGTCCCGAAAGTGATCCCGCTATAGCAGCAGTCAAGCAGTAAAACGGCGGTGGGTGCCTTCATCAAATAGAGAGGAACCACATCTCCCATTAGGATAGAACTCACCTCTAGCCGGGCAGTACTGTAATCATCGGGCAGGAGATAGCCCCTACCCCCACTGAGACCACCGTGACCAGAGAAATGGACCAAGAGCAAGCCATCAGGGGCAACCGCCTCAACTCCTGCTAGAATGGCACTAAGGATAGCCTCTCTAGTCGCGTCGCGTCCCACCAATGGGGTTACGTCATAGCCCGCCGTGGTCAGTTCAGTAATCATAGCCAAGGCATCGGCCTCGGCATAGCGCAAAGGCAGCGCGCTGCCACGCACGTCATCGGAGGATGCCGCAGTAGCCGTATCATAGTTTGTTCCAATAACTACAGCAGCGTGTTTCGCCATGGGGTAATCAGCGTGCCTTCCTGGTGGAGAATTGTGTGGAAAACTTGAGGACTCATTGAGGTTGCGGTAGAACTAATGTTCAAATATAATCGGGTTTACTGGCAGGTGGTAGTAGGTTTTCCCGAAGCTACTTCCTCTTGTGTTGGCAAGAACTAGCAGAGGCGCGCCCGGCGGGATTCGAACCCACGACCTACTGCTTAGAAGGCAGTTGCTCTATCCGGCTGAGCTACGGGCGCATAGGGGATTATCCCCTGGGGAGATTATAGC
>JBBSEL010000511.1:0-4230 GCA_038239755.1 Chloroflexia bacterium
CCGCCACCACCGCCTCCATTGCCGCCGCGACCGTGCCCGAATAGGTGATGTCGCCGCCGAGATTGGCCCCTTTATTAATACCCGACACGACCAGATCGGGGCGGTAGCCGAGAAAGCCCAAGGCCCCCAGGGCTACACAGTCCGACGGCGCGCCATCGCTGGAGTAGGCCAGGCTGCCGTCGCGCAAGGTCACTTCATGCACCCGCAAGGGCCGGTGCAAGGTTTTGCTGTGCCCGGCGGCGCTCCAGTTGCGATCCGGCGCGATCACGGCCACCTCACCCACCGACTCCAGCGCCTGCTTCAGCGCGAACAATCCCTCCGAGTCGATCCCATCGTCATTACTGATTAATATTCGCATAACTACGCAAGCAATAGGCAGGGGCAGTAGGCAGTAAGACGAGAACCCCCACATACCACCGCAAACCTAAAACTTCAAACCTCCTAGCTATTCGTCGTCGTCATCATCCGCCGGGCCTTCGCGGCACTCCACCCATTCGAGGGCGCGTTGCACCGCATCGTAGTGGTGGCCCAGCATGTTGAGTTCTTCCAGCCGGTCCAGCCGCATCCAGCGCGCCCCGTAGTTGATGCCGTCGGTCCCTGGCTCCACATACTTCGAGTCTGGGTCGCTCAAGAGCGTCACCAGAAAAAAGATGTTGATCGTCGCCCAACCTTCGGTGGAGTCCTCACTAGGCGCATAAAAGTTCTGGTTGACGTAGACCGACTCTTGCACCGTGACGTTCACGCCGGTTTCTTCGGCGTACTCACGGGCCACCGCCGCCGGTAATAGCTCGCCCAGTTCCACCGCGCCCCCTGGCAACTCCCACACATCAACACCACGGGTGCGCGTCAGCAGCACATGGCTCCGCGCCGCGTTGAACGCCACCCCGTAGGCCCCCGGTCGGAAGCGCAGGGCATCGCGGCGGAAGGTCAGACTCTTACCCCTGGCCGTGCGGCAGGTGATCGGGTCTGCCGGGTCAAAGATCCGAATATCTTTGTGCATGTTCCCTCTCACCCATAGCCGGTGTCGGTGCCGGCTACCCCGGTCAGGGCCGTCACCAGTGCGTCAACCGCCGTCCGGCCAGGCCGCGTGATCGTCCAGCGGTGGGCATAGCCCTCGTAGCGCAAGATCACGGTCATCGGGACGACATCAAGCGCCCGCCGTCCCTCTCCAGCGGGGGGCACCTCTATCGCCTGCAAGGCCAGCTTGTGCAGCCGCAGCGCCTCGGCCTGGGGGAGCCGGACCTGCCGTCCGGCCCCGCGCCAGGGGCGGAGATCGACCACCCCGCTGGGCAAAAACGCTTCGATGGTTTCCGGGCGACCGGGGGCCATCGGCATGTACGACGGTTCGATGATCACATGGACCGGGCGCAGCGAGGGCGGCAGGTTCGCTTCCCGCCCCAACTCCCCGGTTCCCAGGCGGCGCGTGATGCGTACCGGATCGTCCGCCACAGGGTTGGCCCCCGGCGATGTCATCAATGTTTTAGGCCCGAAACTTTCGCCCGGCGGTATCGCCGGTGCCGGGGCTGCCGGAACCGGGGTACTGAGATCATCCGGATTTAATGGCCGAGTGACCCGCGTTCGTGATGCTGCGCCACCCGAACGTAGAGGCGCGCTCGATATCGGCGCTTTCGCCTCATGATTCTGCATCGTTCTAACTCCCCCCTGCGCACTAGCGGGGCGGCCAACCACTGGTTAACGAGCGATCAGCCCTGTGGCATCGCCCCGCTTCCAGCGCACGCCCTGTGGTGTATCCTCCAGTTCATACCCTGCCGCTTTAATCTGGTCGCGGATGGCATCGGCCTGCGCCCAGTTTTTGGTTGCCCGTGCCGCCTGACGCTCACTGACCAGGCGGGTAATTTCATCTCCCAGCGTGTCTTCACGCTGTGCTTCGGCTTCCAGGCGTAGCCCCAATACCGCGTCCCAGGCGAACAGCACCGGCAGCGCAGCGGCTTGGGCACCGCGGCGGTTCGCTTCGCGGATCAGGTCGTGCACCGTCGCCAAGGCACGGGGCATGTTCAGATCGTCATCAATGGCGGTTTGGAACTGCTTGTTGAAGGTATCGAGCCAGGCCGGATCGGCGGCCTCGGCGGGGGCCGGGGCGGCAGGCGCTTGCGCGGTGCGGCGGACAAAGTCATAGATGCCCTCCAGCGCCGTCGCCGCGCCGTCCAGCGCGTCCTGGGTATAGTTCAAGGGGCTGCGGTAATGCGCGCCGAGCAAGAGATAGCGGTAAGCCAGGGGGTTGTAGCCTTGCTCGGCCAGGTGGCCCACAGTCAGGAACCGGCCCCGGTCTTCGGTTTCGATCAGGTTGCGCTTGCTGATCTTGGCGTTGTTCAGGTTCATGAACTCGCCGTGCAGCCAGACGCGCACGAACAGTTGCCCGGTGCAGGCTTCGGCCTGGGCGATCTCGTTTTCGTGATGCACCGGGATATGGTCGATACCGCCGCAGTGGATATCGAACGTCGAGCCGAGGTACTTCATGCTCATGGCTGAGCACTCGATGTGCCAACCGGGGTAGCCCTGCCCCCACGGGCTGGGCCACTGCTGCAAATGCTCCGGCAACGCCCGCTTCCACAGGGCAAAGTCGAACGGGCCGCGCTTTTCCGGGTTCACCTCCACTCGCGCCCCGGCCTCCTGTCCTGCCAACGACAGGCGGCTCAGTTTGCCATAATCGGGGAACTTGCTCACATCAAAATAGACGCCATCACTGATTTCGTAGGCCACCCCTTTGGCCTGGAGGCATTCGATCAGGGCGATCATTTCGGGGATGTGGTCGGTGGCGGGGCAGGTCACATCGGGGCGGAGGCAGTTGAGGCGGTCGTAATCGTCAAAAAATATACGGGTGTAAAACGCGGCGATCTCTAGCGGGTCTTTTTGTTCGATCCGGGCGGCTTTCGCCATCCGGTCTTCGCCTTCGTCGGCATCGCTGACCAGATGGCCCACATCGGTGATATTCATCACCCGCTCGACATCGTAGCCATCGTACCGCAACACGCGCACGAGGATGTCCTCGAACACGTAGGTCCGCATGTTGCCGATATGCTGGTAGCTGTACACGGTGGGGCCGCAGGTGTAGACGCCGACCTGGGGGGGGTTCATGGGCACAAAGGGGTCTTTGCGCCGGGTGAGGGTGTTGTACAGGGTCAGCGACATGTCCAGATCTCCCGCGATAGCAAAAGTAAGCCCTGCGGCGCTTGCGCCGATGCTTCTGCGATATTATACTCTATTCCAGATGGGCCGTGCGTGATTTTCCCTACATCCCCGGTTGTAACTTTCCACAGTATGCGGTAGTAGATACGCCAGGGGCAGCCTGCCCGCCTGAGCAGGACGCCCGGTTGATCGGCAAGCCAGCCCTGGGCTATACTGAGATCCTAGCCAAGCGATCATGTCACGGAGACAGCCAATGAAGGACATGGAACCGAGAATGTTTATGTTAGGGCTGGGACCTCTGTGGGCGATCATTGTGTCGTACCCGTTCTTGATCCTGCTTATCCAGGCAACCAATAGCGGATCAACAGGAATCGTGCTGGGGCCCTTGGTCACCCTGCTCTGCATCCATCTTGTGTTTGTTCTCGTCGTCGCCAGGACCCGTCCGTGGCCGCAGGTAATATACCCGTTGGGCCTTGTTTCCTTCAGCACGAGCCTTAGCTGGGCACTTACGACAATGCTGGTGCTTGTCGTGCTGGCCGAGGGATCGCCTTTTGCTTTTGTTGGAACACCTCAAGCGCAACTACTTGATGACACGCTAGTCCTGACATTTACCTGGTTGCCCACGATATTTGAAGCAATTTATGGGAATAGGCTGCCAGCGATCCTGGGTAGAGAATGGCTGGTGTTTATCTTTCCTATCGTCGCGCTAACCCTCATCCTGACAACCATCAGCAGCCTGGGTGTGTGGGCGATCACCCGGCTGCGCCGTGGCGCTCACCAACCCCCAACCCCCAACCCCCAACCCCTATGACCGACGCCCGCCAGGCCTACCATGAGGGCCGCCGCCCCAAGGCCACCGACGATATTGCCCGGCAGGTCGCCATCGAACGGCGGCGAGAACGGGCGCGGCTGGAAGCGTTCACCATCACCCCGGAGCGCGGGGACCAGGTGCTCGGCTACTTCAGTGTGGTCGGCACCAGCGGCATTCCCTACACCGTCGAAATCCGCGACCCCGACCGACCGATCAACCGCTGCGCCTGCCCCGACTACGAGCAGAACACGCTCGGCACCTGCAAGCACATC
>JBBSEL010000512.1:0-4229 GCA_038239755.1 Chloroflexia bacterium
GACAACTACTTCTACGCCCCTCAGACGTTGCGGGACGCGCAAGGGCGGCGGCTGATCTGGGGTTGGGTTCAGGAGGGACGCAGCCCGGAGGCGCAGATCACGGCGGGCTGGTCGGGGGTGATGTCCCTCCCCCGCGTGCTGTCGTTGCGGGCTGATGGCGCGGTGGCGATGGAGCCGGTGCCAGAATTGCGCGCCCTGCGCCGGGCACACCACCCCATCGCCCCGTTCGCCATCACGCCCGGCCCGGATCATCGGCTGGACGGAGTGCGCGGCGATATGCTGGAGATCATCGCGGAATTCGAGCTAGGCGACGCCCGGCAAGTGGGGCTGAAAGTGCGCTGCGCACCGCAAGGCGAGGAAGAGACCCGCATTTATTATGATGTGCCCACCCAACAACTGATCATAGACCGGGCGCAAGCCAGCCGCGACCCGGCGGCAGAGATCAGCCCCCGCGCCGGGCGGCTGGTGCTGCCACCCGGCGAACCGTTGCGGCTGCACATCTTTCTGGACCGCTCGGTGGTGGAAGTGTTCGCCAACGAGGGCCGCTGCATCACCAGCCGGATCTACCCGGCGCGGGTCAACAGCCTGGGTGTGGCCGCCATCGCGCAAGGAGGCACGGCTTACCTCAAATCGCTGGAGGCGTGGGATCTGGCCTCGATCTGGGACGGCCCGGCAGACGGCTGATCCCCGCCCACGTCACGGCACGCTGACGATTAGCACACCGCCCGCATCGGCCTGCTGCATTGCGCCTGCGGCGACCGCCACGGCGAGTGTGTTGCCTTGCGGCTGCACGCTCGCCGCGTAGCTCCCGCCGGGCTGCAAGCCGGTGACGAGGACACTCTTCGTATCCCCCGGCACCGCGAATTCTACCCCACCCCCGCTGCCGCCGAGGTTGACGGGGAAAACGACCGCCCGACCCGCGATGGCCGCCCCGGCGTAGGCCGTGCCGCCTGTGCTCTGGATCAGCGTCACCATACCCGCCGTTGCCCCCGCGTCGGCACCCTGCAAGACGGTGAGGAAGCGCACGTCTTGCGGGTTGCCCGCCGCCGCGATCTCCAGTTGCGCGATCATCGGCTCGTTGTGGGCGATCTCGCCGTCGGGGGGAGCCTGCACCGCCTGTCCGGTCAGCGTTGCCCCCTGGGGCAGCAGCGCGGTCACGAAGAGTTGCTGGCCCTTGGGCGTCGTCACCTGGGCGCGGTTGCCGGTGATGATTGGCGCAGCGGGCAGTTGCAGCCAGTAGCGTTTGAAGCGGTCGGCGGTCTTGGACGTGGCCCGGTCGTAGGTCAGCACAATGTCGGGTTCAAGCCAGATGATCGAGCGGCTGGCCTGGGTGATGTCTGTCGCCAGGTCATAGGTGGTGTTGTACAGGGGGGTGGCGTCGCCCAGCGCATAGACAAAGCCGGGGCCGACGCTGTGCGCCAGGATCGCGCCGTCACCCGCCGGGTCGTAGGCCCACTGCGAGCCGCGCAGCCAGAGATTGTGCCGGTAGTCGCTGGGGTCGTTGTGGTCGGGCGCGTCGTTTTGCAGCGCCAGGGTGTTGTGGTAATCGGAACTGGAGGCATCGTAGCCGGTCACTTCTTTAGTCAGGAACTCGCCCCGGCGGTAGAGGTGGAAGTTGTTGCCGTCGCCGTGCTGGTGGTCGATGGCGTTCCAGCCCAAGGTGTAGCCGAACCAGGCGGCATCCGGACCCCAGCCGGTGCGGGCGTAGATCTGCCCCAGCCCCGGCGCGAAGAAGGTCAACGGTTGGGCCAGGCGCGGGTCGGGCGCGGGCGCGGCGGCGGGGTCGAGCAGCAGGAAGTAGAAGATGGCATCGCGGAAGTCGTCGGTGCGGCTCACCCGATCCAGCAGGCCCACCACCCCACCGGGGACCATGTTCGTCTCGATCCAGCGCAGGGTGGCGAGGCGGGTCGTGTTGCCGGTCTGCGCGTCATAGAGGCCGAGCGGCGCGAATAGCTCGATGAAATCGGGCGTGCCGTAGCTCTGCCCGTCGCCGTAGAACGCGGGCTGGTAGACCGGCCCCACATCGGGGAGGGTGACCGGCACCGGGCTGGTCGTGTGGAAAAAGCCCTGGAGGGTGGCGTCCCAGAACGGGTCGGCCAGGAACCCAACCTGCGGCCCCCAGCGCGCCGGATCGGCCTGCCCGGCGCCGCGCAGGATATAGAGGAACTGGGCGACATAGCCGAGCGCCTGCGGGCCGTACTCAAACCCCTCGGCGGCCAGCCCGCCCCGCGCATCGTGGTGGTAGAGGTAGTCGATCATGTAGAGATGCGCGCCGATGGCGGTGTTGAGATACTGGCCCAGCCCGTTGCCAGGGTCGTCTGCCGGATCGAGGGCCAGCGCCATCAGGCCCAGGTTGCGCATGTCGGCAGAGAAGTAGTTGTTGGCCGCCCACCGCACCTGGGTTGTGTCGCTGACCAGCGCCGGGCTATTGAGCACGCCCACCGGTTCCGGGTGGTGGTAGCCGTTCTGCACAATCTCGTCGGCCCACAGCAGGAAGACCCGGCGGATGGTCGCCTTGTCGGCGGCGGTCAACGTGGGGTAGATCCAGTCCACGGTGAGCATCCACGCCTCGCCCCGCCAGCGGGAGCGGTTGGAGGTAGGGGCGAAAAAGTCGGGGGCGCGGAAGGGTTGCCCGTCGGCGGGGCCTTTGGCCGCTGCGTTCAGGCCCGCCATGAGCAGGAGGCGGGCGCGGCGGGCATCGTCGACCCGCGCCGCCGAGTCGGGGTCGATCAGCGCCAGGAAGGCGAACAGTTCGGCGTACTTCTCGACCCCATACTCCTCGTACTCGCGGGAGCCGCTGTCCTGGCCCGGCACACGCCCCGCGTCCATGTCGGCTTTGGCCGCCGTTGCCAGCGGCACGATCCCCTGCGCCCAGATCGGGTTGCTGCTCACCGCCCAGGCCCGCAGGCGCGGCACATCCCCGGCCCCGATCAAGAGGCGCGGATGGCCGCCGACGACGGCTCCCGGCGTGGTCGGGGCCGAAGTGGCGGGCGGCAACGGGGGTGCGGTGGCGACCGCTGGCGGGGGCGCGGTGGGCGGGGCCGGGGCGGGGGCCGCAGTGGCTAAGTCGGGCGGGGCAGTAGGAGGGGCGGGCAGAGTCGCCGTCGGGGGAGCGGGCGGCCCGATGTCGCAAGCCGCCAGCAGCCAGGCCAGCACGCAACAGAGCAAGAACAGACGCCCGATTATCGTCTTCATCGCGGCCCCTCAATATAAGATGGGAGATAAGATAGGAGGCGACAGCCTAGTGCCCGGCGGGCGGGTCCGCGTCCAACGGGGTGCCCGCGGTGGCGATCCGCCGGGTGAGCGCCGCGATGGCCGCCTGCCGCTCTTTGGCATCGTCCGACATGACGGCGATGCTCAGCGCATCGGGCGGGTCCGCGTCTTCCAGGCCGTGGATGGCGAGCAACGAGTCGGCGGCGTGCGAGCGCACCAAGTCTTCGGGGTCGTGGAGGGCGCGCAGGAGGGCGGCCACGCTCTGGGGAGTCCGCACGTATTGGAGCGCCATCGCCGCGTTCAGCCGCTCACTCCATGAGGCCGCCTGAAGCACCCCGATCAAGGCGGGCACGGCGAGGGGGTACTGCTCGATCTGCCAGAGCGCCAGCGCCGTTTGCACCCGCACATCACCGGTTGCCTGGGGCAGCAAGGCTTTCAGCGCAGGAGCCGCCGGGGCCGAACGCAACGTCGCCAGGCCCGCCGCCGGGCGGGGATCGCTCGTCTGCAACCCCGCGATCAGCAGCCGCTCGGCCTCGGCCAGTTCCGCCCCCTCCAGGCGCAAGAGCGACTCCGTATCCAGGCCGTCGTGCCAGGCCATATAGGGGTCGCCAAAATACGATTCGTAGAAGCTGGAAAACGCATTGGACGCCATACTGCGGTCCTCTCAGGCCCCGCCGGGCTGCCCCATCCAACCACAGCGGGGCGCGAAAGCGGTCACTTCGATTATATCAGCAGACGGTTTGCTATACTAGACCCTGGCCCACGGTCCAGGGCTGATGCATTCTCCTGGGTAGGGGCCGACCCGTGCGTCGGCCCTGGTCGGGGGTCCGACCCGTTCGCGCCTGGATGATCGGCCTGCCCGGAGATCACGGACCCCCGACCAGGCGCACACATCGGTGCGCCGCTACATAGACCAATCCTGCGCCGGAGAGGGCACCGGATTCTCCCTTGTCTCCTCATTAGAGAATGAACATACGCTGGACAGGGAGAAGGGCCACCGATCCAGGATGGATGGC
>JBBSEL010000513.1:0-4228 GCA_038239755.1 Chloroflexia bacterium
CCCCGCCCAACGGCCTCCCGCTGGGGTTGCAAGCCAGCGAACCAGTGGTCCGCGCCTGGCCCCTGATCGGGGAACCGGCCATCGCCGCCCTCCCCGCCCTGGCCGACCCACATCTGCTCGTCGCGCCGATCGTCGTCCGCGATCAGGTGGCGGCGACGCTGCTGCTGCTCGTCTCCGGCCCCGGTGGCGGGCTGGACAAGACGACGCTGGCACGGGGGGCCGGGATCGCCGCGCTGGAACTGGCCCGCGACCGGCTGGCCCGCCGCACCCGCCCTGCCGAGACCGCACCGAGCGACGGGCCGTTCTTCCAGGCGCTGGTCAAGGGCACCGGGGGTACCGAGGAGGATTTGCGCGCCCAGGCGTTGGCGCTGGGGCTGCCGATCACGCGGGGCTATGCCGTGGCCCTGGTCGCCTCGGCGGCTGCCGGGCGGGGCAGCGTCATCCCGGCCCCCCGCGCCCTCGAAGAACTGGTCCGCAGTGGCCCCAACCCCGGCGACACCGCGCTGTGGCGGCTGGTGGATGGGCAACTGGTCATCCTCTGGACGCTGGACACAGCCGCTCCCGCCGAACGCGACCAATCGGTGCCGCCCCCCGACCGCCTGCGGACGATGGCTGCCGACGCGCGGGCCGAGGTGGCGCGGCGCACCGGCAGCGTCGCCACTGCCGGGCTGGGGCAGGGGTACGCCGGGCTAAGCGGGGTGGCCCATTCGATGCGGGAGGCAGAACAAGCGGTGGCGCTGGGGAGTCGGTTGTTCGGCGGCGGCACCGTCTGGAGCTATGCCGACCTGGGGATCTACCGGCTGCTCTTGCCGCTGCGGACGCAACATGCCGCCGAACTGCGGACCTTTGTTGCCGACACGCTCGGCCCGCTGGCGACCGACCGCCGCGACAACGCCGCCGTGTTGCTCGACACGCTCGACACCTACCTGGCCCACGGCGGCAACGCCAGCCAGGCGGCGGCAGCGCTCCACCTCCACCGCAACACCCTGGCCTACCGCCTGCGCCGGGCGGCCCAGATCACCGGGCTGGACGTGGACGATCCCGAAGCCCGGCTGCGGTTGCACCTGGCGCTGAAGGTGCGGCGGCTGCTCTAGCCTCCGGCGTGGAGGAGGGCGATCGACTTGTTGAGTTGCAAGGCGGTGCGGTGCAACTCGTGGATCACCCGGTCGAGCGCGTCGGCATCCTGGCTGGTCTCGGCAGACACAGCGGCGATCTCTTGCATCGTCTGGGCCATTTGCTCGGTGGCGGTGGTCTGCTGGCTGGCGGCGGTCGAAATAAACTGGACCAATTCGGTGGTGTGCTGCGCGGCCTGGACCACCTGATCCTGCATCTCGCGCATCACCAGGGACGACTCTTCCACCTCTTGCACCCCCTTGATCGAGGCCTGGGTGGCGACCAGCGTCACCCGCCCGGCCTGCTCCAACTCGGTGATCAACAGGTGGATCTGATCGACCACGTCGTTGGCGCGGTTCGACAGGCTGCGGACCTCCGTCGCCACCACGCCAAAGCGCCGCCCCAAGGCCCCCGCCCCCGCCGCCTCAATGGTCGCGTTCAGCGCCAGGCGGTGGGTCTCCTCTGACAGTTCGCGAATGCTGTCCACAAACGCGGTGATCCGGGCGGTCACCGTCTCCAGCACGGTCATGCGCTCGATCACTTGTTGCACCTGGACTTGCGTGCGCTGGACCGCTTCGCGGCTGTGGAGCAAGCTCACCTGGCCGCTCTGGACATTACGCATGGTCGCATCGGCGGCCAGCCGGACCTGTTGCCCCATCGCGGCGATCTGGTCGGCGGTGGTGTGCAACTCGGTGACCGCACTGACCACATGGCTGATCGAGCGCGCCTGCGCCGACACGCCGCGCACCTGCCGGGCGCTCACCTGCGACAGTTGGGCGGCCAGCGCCCCGATGCTGATCCCCAGGGTGTCGGCCTGCTGCCGCTGCTGGGCCAGATCGTGGTTGGCGCTCAGCAAATCGTGGTTCTGGCGGCGCAACGTCGCCAGGGCCTGTTCGATCTGGCGGCTGGAGATGGTGCCGAGGGTGCCCACCCCGAACAGCAAAATAACGGCGATCAGCGAAAAGATAACCATGTCGTCGGGATGCTGCACCCGGTAGTCCTGAAAAGACGGGGCACCCACGTTGTAGAGCCAGACGGTGTCCAGGCAGGCCAGCAGCGTGACCGGCAGCACCCAACGCCAGGAGATCAGCACCCCGGTCAGGATGATCGGCAACGCGAACAGGCAGGGTGTGATCAGGGTCGAGAGATTGCCCGCTTCGGGCACCAGCGTCCCCACAGTCAAGACCGCCATAATCGTGCCCAGCAAGCTGATGGCGCTGAGCCGCACGTAGCCCCACCGGGTGAGGCCATAGAGCACCAGCGTCGCCACCAGCATCACCAGCGTGAGGATATGGACCCGCAAGGTCCGATTAAACAGGGAGTCGAAGGTGATAAAAAAGAGCAGCAGAGCAACGACCGTCAGGAGCATTCCATTCAGCAGCCGCCCTTTGCGGAGCAGTTCGGGGTCCGTCCCGGTGGACGTGAGTAAGCGATCTAGCATAATTTCCTCTTACGTAGTGTGACAGCGATGACACCAGGAGCTGCCGCCTGGAGTTTGTGGCCTGCTGGGGAGCGCCAATGCCTCAGGTGTTTGCCCGAACCCGCGCCCAGCCGAAACACCCGGCGGCCTTACGGGACGCGCCCCCCTACCCGCTATTGTATCATAAGAGCAAGCAACCTCGTCAAGCGCGTTGGTCCCGGTAAAGGTCCCGACGTGGGTCGAATTGGTTTGCCGGAGGTTCCCGCCGGAATACGGATCGGATCTCCACCCCTGGGCCGATGCAGCCCCGGCAGGCGCGTGGTATGATGGGCCAGGCGGCAAGTGGGCCGCCCACAGCAGCATGGGATGATCAGGCTGAGGGGAGAACACGATATGGAGGGGCGGCGGTCCGGGTTGTGGCGACACGCCGATTTTATGAAATTGTGGCTGGGGCAAACGGTGTCGCAGTTCGGCTCGCACATCACCGGGGCGGCGCTGCCGTTCGTGGCCTTCCTGACCCTGGGCGCGACCCCGCTGCAACTGGGCATCCTCAGCGCGCTGGGCAGCCTGCCGATCCTGGTCTTTGGCCTGCTGGCCGGGGGGTGGGTGGACCGGCTGCGCCGCCGCCCGATCCTGATCGGGGCCGACCTGGGCCGGGCGCTGATCCTGGGGACGATCCCGCTGGCCGCCGTGCTGGGGATGCTGCGGATCGAATGGCTCTATGTCGTGGCCGCGCTGACCGGCATCCTCACCATCTTTTTCGACGTGGCCTATGGGACGATCCTGCCGGTGCTGGTACCGCGCCACGATCTGATCGAGGCCAACAGCAAGCTGGGCACCAGCAGCGCCCTGGCCGAGATTGGCGGGCCGTCGCTGGCCGGTTTCCTCGTCCAGTTGATCAGCGCGCCGTTCGCCATCCTCATTGATGCGGTGTCGTTCCTGCTCTCTGCGCTGGGGATCGCGTTGATCCGCACCGTCGAGCCGCCCCCGCCGCCCGCCGCCGAGCGCCGCCCCCTGCGCCACGACATGGCCGAGGGCTTGCGGCTGGTGCTGCGGCAGCCGATCCTGCGGGCGCTGGCGGGCAGCGCGGCCACCGCCACCTTCTTCGGCAATTTCATCGGGGTGCTCTACAGCATCTATTGCGTGAAAGAGTTGGGGATTCCCCCGGCGCTGGTCGGGGTGATGATCGGGCTGGGCGGGGTCGGTGCGTTCATCGGCACGCTGGTGACGGGGCCGCTCACCCGGCGGGTGGGAGTGGGGCGGAGCATCATCGGGGCCATTCTCTTCGCCACGGTGGTCAACGCGACGATCCCGCTAGTCTGGGGGCCGCCGTTGCTGGTCGCCGGGATCCTGATGGCGACGCAGGTGATCGGGGATATCGCCTGGCCGGTGCACAGCATCAACGAGCAGAGCCTGCGCCAGGCGTTGGTGCCGGATCGGCTGCTGGGCCGGGCCAACGCCAGTATGCACTTCTTGATCGGCGGGCTGGCCCCGCTGGGCGCGCTCCTCGGGGGGGTGCTGGGCGAGGAGATCGGGATGCGGCCCACGTTGTGGATCGCCATCGGTGGGCTGCTGCTCAGCACCCTATGGTTGATCTTCTCGCCCCTGCGTCACCTGCACGACACCCCCGCCACCCCGGTCGAGATCGACGCAGGCGCGGCGGAGGCGGCGTGACAGGCGCGGTGGCTTTAGCTC
>JBBSEL010000514.1:0-4222 GCA_038239755.1 Chloroflexia bacterium
ACATCACTCCCCGGCTCCGATGACACATCATAGCTCAGTGTGCCGGCGACAGGCTGCTGCGGGGCGATGGCGAAAGGCAGGGCGAACCCGGCCTCGGCGGGATCTTTGTACAGGCTGACCGTCAGCGGATAGTCCCCTGCCTGCACCTGCACCACGCGGGCGGGGGTGGAACCGTGGGTGGTGGCGACCAAAGCGAAGCCGATTTCGGCCAGGAGTGCGGCCAGGGCGACCCCGCCGAGGAGGAACAGCCCGATCTGTAAAAGGCGGGTCATAGCGTTCACTCCTCCAGCGTGCTCAGGGCCGCGCCCATCAACTGGCCGTAACGGCTGCCGACCCAGGCTCCCCCCAGGCCCAGCGCCAGCGAGAGGATCGCGCCGACGATGCCCAGGATTGGATTGGTGTCGAAGCCGGTGGTATAGACCAGGGCGATCAGGCCGACGGGCAAGAGGACCGGGAGTGGCAGGGCGCAGACCGCCACCCGCTTCCACATCTGGCTCAGGGTCGGCTCCTGGCCTGCCCGGCGGACGCGCCCGATCAGCAGGTCAAGGAGGAAAGCAGCCAGCAGCGGGGCGAGCGGCCAATTAATGCCGACTAGCGGCAGATGGATCTGCGACGCCGGGCGGCCTGCCCGGTAGTTCAGTTGCTCGATCTGGAGCAGAAAATCGGTCAGGGGCGGGACGACGACGAGGACCACCAGCGCGAGGAGGACATAGACCCCCGCCACCCGCAGCGCGGGCCAGCGGCCCGGCACAGCGGTGGAGGCGGCGACCAGTACCCAGCCGCCTAGCGCCGCCGCCAGCACGGGGAAGACGTTGATCGCCAGCGGGCCGAGGCTGAGGACGTGGAGGTTATCGGCGTCCATCAGGTCGAACAGCAGGATAGTCAGCAGCGCCAATGTCGTGGCGTAGGCTGCGATCTGGCCCCAGGTGCCCAGGCGCACCGCCCCGGCCAGCCCGGCCCGGCTTGCCAGGTGGCTGCCCGACGCGAGCATATGAATCGCGCCCAGGGCGACGAGGCCCATGCTGACCAGGAACATCACATGGAACGGGGCCAGGATCGCCACGTCGATACCGTAGAGGCTGTGCCAGTAGCTATCGAGAGGGAAGGCCACTCCGGCAGTGAGGGCGGCGAACCCGGCGATATAGGCTCCCAACTCACCTTGAAACACCCCGGCAAAACGGGTGGCCGGAACGGGGGTGCCCCGCCCGGCCCGCACCGTCTCATACAGCAAGGAGAGGAGGGCGGCGATCCCGCTCAAGCCCACCCCGGTCAGCATCAGCAAGTGCGGTGCGATCAGGGTGCGATCCCGCCCAACGTAGGTATGCCACTGGATATCCCAGGCCGTGCCGAAGAAAAAGAGCAGCGTCCCCAGCAGCACCACTCCGCCCGCCACCAGCCGAACGGTCGCCACCGTCTGGAGGGCTTGCGCAGGGGCCTGGGTAGTACTCAGCGGGGTGGTCCCGCCAATTGCTTGCGCCATATCCGCATTCTCCTCTGGATTCGACCGGCGGGCCGCTCCGTGCGCTGGTCGGTATGGGTCCACAATACCACGGCTATCATATCACCAACTGGTGATACGGGCTACTCTGCACTGACGTTACACACCAAAGGGCGGGCCAGACTGGCCCGCCCCTTGTGCCGGTGTGTTGCGTGGTGTTATCCCTCGTTAGCGGTCTGCGCCTGCCCGACGGGATCGGGGATGGCGGTATCCACGCTGTTGAGCAATGCGGCCAGGTCGCTGTCTACGCCTCCTGCATCCCCGGAGAGGAAGCCGATGGGCAGGATGTCGAAGCCGGGACCGCCGCTGCCGCCGGTGAGGGCACCGAGGTTGACCCCCAGTGGGGAGGGGGTTTGCGGGGCCGGGTCGCCGCCGAGCAGCGCCCGCATCAGCCCCATGACAAACAATTCTGCGCCTGCCGCACCGGGATCTTCGTGCCCGGCGCGGCCCTTGCCGCCGGAGATCGGGGGCATGGCTGCCGTCTGCTTGCGGCCCATCGCCGCCGCGCCCACCGCCGACTGGATCGCCTGGGCGCGGGTCAGCCCCAACTGGCTACAGGTGGCATAGGCCGCAGCCGCCGGGCCGAGCACGTCCAGTATAGTGCTCTGGCCGGGGTGGGCCGGGTTGTTCTGTTGCACCCCTTCGATCAGCGCGCTCAACACGCGCCCGGTGTCGGCCACGCTCAAGCCGGGGCGACCCCGCACCTGTGTGGCGGCCTGGCGCAAGCCCTGGCGATAATAGCGCCCGGTTTGCCCCCCGGCCAGGGTTTCAATCGCTTCCCCGGCCAGTTCCAGATCGCGGCCTGCTTCGCCGGTCCCGGCCCGGCGCACCGCCATCCCCGCCCCCCGGAACGCCTGCGCGATCCGGTCGCCATAGGTACCCGCGCCGCCGAAGCTGTCGAGCATGTTCAGCCGCCCGCGTTCGCGCTGCATGACCGAGCCGATCACCTCGAACACGCGGGCGACCGGGGTGCTGCCCCGCTGGGTGCCCTGCGGCGTCATATACAGCGCATTGTTTCCGGCGCGGGCTGCCGTGGTCCCTTCCCTCGAATCCTGCATCCTTTTCCTCCCTGATATTAGGTGCTGTGGCTGGCCCTGGTGAGGGGCCTATTCAACGACGCGGATGTGCAGTTCTTGTAGCGCCCTGAGGGGAACCGGCGACGGCGCGTCCGTCATCAGGTCAGTGGCGCTCTGCGTCTTGGGGAACGCGATCACGTCTCGGATGTTGTCTTCGCCCAGGAGGAGCATCACCAGCCGGTCGATGCCGGGGGCGATGCCGCCGTGGGGGGGGGCACCATACTCGAACGCTTCCAGCAGGTGGCCGAAGCGGGCGTAGGCGTCTTCGTCCGAATAGCCCAATAGCTGGAAGATTTTAGCCTGGAGCGGGCGCTCGTGGATACGGATGCTGCCGCTGCACAGTTCAAAGCCGTTGCAGACGATATCGTAGGCGGCAGCCCGCACCGCTCCGATGTCGCTGTCGAGCAGGTCGATATCTTCGGGCAGCGGCATGGTGAACATGTGATGCACGGCATCCCAGCGGCCCTCGTCGGTGTTCCATTCTAGCAAGGGCGGGTCGATGACCCAGGCGAAGGCCAGCAGCTTTTCATCGATCAGCCCCAGGCGGCGGCCTAGTTCGTTGCGGAGGCGGCTGAGCACATTGCCCGCCGTCACCCGCTGGTCGGCGACGATGAGCAGCAGGTCGCCGGGGTTGGCCTCCAGCGTGGCGGCCATCGCTGCGATCTCGTCGGGCTTGAGGAACTTGGCTGCCGACGACCGGATCTGCCACGCCCCGGCCTCGTCGCGGCTTTCCAGCGCCAGCCAGACCAGCCCGCGTGCCCCGGCCCGCTTCGCCATTTCGGTCAATTCGTCCAGTTCGCGCCGGGTATAATGGGCCGCACCGGGCACGGCGATGGCCCGCACCGCGCCGCCGTTCGCCACCGCGTCGCGGAACACGCCGAACTCACTCCCGGCCACGACGGGCGACAGGTCGCGCAACTCCATGCCGAAGCGCAGGTCGGGCTTGTCGGTGCCGTAGCGTTCCAGCACGTCGGCAAAGGTCAAGCGGGGGAAGGGGGTGTGCATGATCTGCTTGTCGGGCACCACCGCCGGGACCAGCTCGGTCATCAGCCCCTCGGTCAGTTGCAGCACATCTTCGCGCTCGACAAAGCTCATTTCGAGGTCAAGCTGGGTGAACTCCGGCTGGCGGTCGGCGCGCAGGTCTTCGTCGCGGAAGCAGCGGGCGATCTGGAAATAGCGCCCGATGCCCGCCACCATAAGCAGTTGCTTGAGCTGCTGGGGCGACTGGGGCAGGGCGTAGAAGCTGCCGGGGTGGACCCGGCTGGGCACCAGATAGTCACGCGCCCCCTCCGGCGTGCTTTTGAACAGGATCGGCGTCTCGATTTCGAGGAAGCCGCGCGCGTCGAGGTAGTCGCGGATGAACTTGACCACCCGGTGGCGCACTTCCAGGTTGTGCTGCATTCGCGGGCGGCGCAGGTCCAGGTAGCGATACTTCAGGCGGGTGGTCTCGTCCGGTTCTGCCGCCGCCGCGATTTCAAAGGGCAGCGTCTTGGCCGGGTTGAGCACGGTCAGCCCGGTGGCGTGGACCTCAATCGCCCCGGTTGCCATGTTGGGGTTCGCCATACCTTCGGGTCGAAGCTGGACCACGCCCTCTACCGCCACCACGAATTCGTTCCGCAGGTCGGCAGCGGTCGCGGCCACCTCCGCA
>JBBSEL010000515.1:0-4219 GCA_038239755.1 Chloroflexia bacterium
CTGACCGATGGCACCCCCACGCTGATCAGCACGGTGGACGGCATTGTGCAGGAGGCGGAACTGAACCCGGAGGGGACCGTGCTCTTGTACAGCGTGTACACCCGCAACGTGCTCACCCAGGATGGGCGGGTGGTGCTGATCTGGCAAGACCTGAGCAAGCCGCAGACGGCAGAGCACGTGATCCTCACCAAACCGTTCCTGGGCCAGCCGGAGCAGGCCGACCTGCCCCACGGGCGGCTGGTGCCGGGGCCGACACCGCGGGTGCTGGTCCAGCTCCGTACCGACGATCAGACGCCCCTGATCCTGCACGACGTGTTGCAGAACACCGACACCACCGTCTGGAAGCCCTCGACACAGGGCGAGGGGCTGACGCGCTACTGGCCCGCGCCCGACGGCAAGACGCTCTTTGTGGAAGAACGGAGCACCGACGACCGCAAGACCCGGACGCTGGTGGTGCAACCGCTGGACTCCAGCGCGCCCCCGATCCGGCTGGCGATGCCGCACAAGGACGCGACGAGCTACCCGATCGTGTTAGACGCGGTGCAGAGCGGACAGCGGGTGGTGGTGCGGGTGGCGTTTGTGTCCGAACAGGGCAGCGATAGTCCGGTGCCGACGTTCGAGGAGGGCCTGTACAGCTTCGCGGCCACCAGGGGGCAGCCTACCCCGGTCGGGCTGGGCACGCAGCCGATCACGATCACCGACATCACGCAGGGGGTGGCCCCGCAACTGCCGCTGCTCCCCGCCGGGCTGAGCGGCTATCGCTGCTCCAGCGGCTTCTGGTTGCACACCCTGGACGGGCAGGCGACCCTGCCGCCCGTCCAGGGCCTGAACGCCGTCTGGACCTTCGACCAGGCGCAGAGTCCGCTCTTCTGGGGCCGCTAACGCTTGCCTATACCACGGGGGGCGGCACCGGGCTGGGCACCCCGCCCTGCGGTGTGTGCGGGCGGCGGGCGGCGCGGACGGCCCGCGCGGCAAGGGCCGCCACCATGCCCTTGAAGATGACGCGGTGGATCGGATAGAGGCCGTACCAGTAGAGCAATCCAGCCAGGCCCCGCGATTGGAAATAGGCCGTCTGGCTGAGGAGCGTCTTGCCACCGGGGGCGGGTTCGGCACAAAACTCCAGCCAACCCACGCCGGGCAGCTTCATCTCGGCCCGCAGGCGGACCATATGGCCCCGTTCCACCTGCTCCACCCGCCACCAATCGAGTGCATCGCCGGGCAAGAGGTCGTTCGGATCGCGCCGCCCGCGCCGCATCCCCACCCCGCCGACCAGCCGGTCGAGCAAAGCCCGTGCCCGCCACAGCCAGTTGGCATAGAGCCAGCCGCGCCGCCCACCGATGCCGCTGAACACCCGGTAGACCGTGGCCGGGTCGGCAGCGACCTGCATCTCGCGCCGCTCGATCAACATGCCCTCGACGCTGTGCAGCGTGGTCTGGTCCGCGCCGGGTTGCGGGCCATAGGCGCTGGCCCAACTGGTTTCGACCGCGTTGAGGGTCAGCCGTTCAACCGCCAGGCGCACCGCCTCGCGATAGGGCAGCGGCCTGATCTGGGGAAAGATCGTGCGGGCCGACGGATCGCGCACGACGACCGGGCTACGTAGCCCCTCGATCAACGGGCGGGCATAGGACGACGGGATCGGCGTGACCAGCCCCACCCACAACGACGACAGGTGCGGGGTCAGCACCGGAACGCGGATCATCAGCCGCCGCAGCTTTCGCACCTCCGCATAAATCGTCATCATCGTGCCGTAGGTCAGCACATCGGCCCCGCCGATCTCGATGATCTGCCCGGTGGAGCGCGGTTCTTCGGGTGCGGCCATCAAGTATTCCAGCAGGTTGCGGATGCCGATCGGCTGGCAAGGGGTGTCCACCCAGCGCGGGCAAATCATGATCGGGACGCGCTCGGTCAGGTAGCGGATCATCTCAAACGACATGCTGCCGGCACCGACGATCACGGCGGCGCGGAACTCGGTCACCGGCACCCCCCCCTCGCGCAAGATCTGGCCTACTTCCTGGCGGCTCTGGAGATGGTGCGACAGGTCTTCGCGGCCCAGCCCGCCCAGGTAGATGATCCGTCCGACCCCGGCGGCCCTGGCAGCGGCGGCGAAGTTGGCGGCGGCGACCCGGTCGCGCTCCTCGAAACCCGCCGCGCCCTCGGCCATCGAATGAACCAGGTAATAGGCGATGTCCACCCCGGCCAGGGCCGGGTCGAGCGTGTCGGGCTGGAACATGTCCCCGGCCACGATCTCCACGCCGGGCCAGGATCGCCCCGCCAACCGCGCCGGGTCGCGGGTCAGGCAGCGCACCCGGTAGCCCGCCGCCAGCAGCCGGGGCACCAACCGGCCCCCAACATAGCCTGTCGCCCCGGTGACCAGGATAGTCTTGCTCATCGCGTCACCCGCCCAAAGACCAGGCTGACATTAATGCCGCCGAAGCCGAACGAATTGCTGAGGATGGTGCTGACCCGCTGTTCGCGCCCGCTGCCGGTGATGAACGGCAGGTCGCACTCCGGGTCGGGATGGTCAATGTTGATACACGGCGGGAGCCAACCACGATCCAGGCTCAGCGCGCAGGAGACCGCTTCCCAGGCTCCGCTGGTGCCCAGCGCGTGGCCGTGCATCCCCTTCGTGCCGCTGATCGGCACCCGGTCGGCAGCGGCCCCGAACACCTGGCGGATCGCCAGCGTCTCGGTCTTGTCATTCAGCGGGGTGGCGCTGCCGTGGGCGTTGATGTACTCGATCTCGTCGGGCGCACAATTGGCATCGGCCAGCGCGCCGCGCATCGCCCGCACCGCCTGTGCGCCGCTGGGCAGCGGGGCGGTCATGTGGTGGGCATCGTTGGTGGTGGCATAGCCCAGCACTTCGCAATAGATCGGGGCACCCCGGCGCACGGCGTGTTCCATGTCCTCCAGCACCAGCACCCCGGCCCCTTCCGACATGACAAAGCCGTCGCGCTCCCGGTCAAAGGGGCGGCTGGCCTTTTCCGGCTCGTCGTTGTGGTAGGAAATGGCGCGGATAATGGAGAACGCGCCGAAGATGAGCGGCTGGAGCGGTGCTTCGGCCCCCCCGGCGAGCATCACCTGCGCCTCGCCCCGCCGGATCAGCCGGAACGCCTCGCCCAGCGCGAACGCGCCCGAGGCGCAGGAATTGGCGTTGGTCATGTTCGGCCCGTTCAGCCCCAGGTCGATGGCGACATTGCACGACGCCGCCGAACCGAACACGGTCAGCGCCAGGATCGGGTCTACCCCCCGGATGCCCGCGCCTGCCTGATAGATGCGGTGCTGCTCCTCAGCAAAGCCCAGCCCGGCCAGCGCGCTGCCCAGGTAGACCCCCGCATTGTCCCGATCCAGCGCCTCGGCGGTCAGGTTCGCATCGGCCATCGCCTGCATGGCAGCGACAACGGCGAACTGAGAATAGCGGTCCAGCTTGCGCGCCCGGCGCGGATCAATATGGGTCGTCGGGTCGAAGTCGTTGACCTGGGCGGCGACCTGCGACCGGAAGGGGCTGGGATCAAACCGGGTGATCTGCTGCACTGCCGACTGGGCGCGACGCAACCCGGCCCAAAATCCCTCGCGCTCCGACCCGATGGGGCTGATCACCCCCAGCCCGGTCACCACCACCCGGCGGCCCCTGGCGCGCGTCCATTCTCCTGCGGCGTCTGTCATGTCGGCTCCTGGCTTTCTAGCTGTCTGGCTAATCTTGCTATAAAATAGTACACGCCGGGACGCTATCTGGACGCTTTGACAGGACGTGAGCAGGGAGCCACGCGCCGCGAGTAACGGTGCGAATCACTCGCAGCGCGCGGCTCCCTGCTCGCGGCTCACCACCCGTTGCGCGGCCTCGGCGGTGACTTTCACGCAGCGCAGGGTCAGGCCCGCGATGTAGCCCACGAAGCCCTCACCGATGACGCGCTGAGCGGCCCAACCGCTCAACGGTCCCCAGTGGGGGCGGAAGTCGTGGGTGATCCGCACGAGGATGCCAGCGGGGGTCGGCTCCATTGTCCATTCGACCCACATGCCCTGCGTGACCCCGCGCACATGGCGGTAGGTGATCCGGTATTCGTCGGGAAATAGCTCTTGCACGGCGGTCCAGCGCACCGGGAAGCCGTCGCGGCGGGCAGCCATCTCGGCCCGGCGGCGCAACCCGTCGCGGCTCTGCCCTAGCAGGTGGACCCAACGATAGTGGGGCAGGAACAACGGCCACCGTTCGATCTGGGCCGCC
>JBBSEL010000516.1:0-4215 GCA_038239755.1 Chloroflexia bacterium
CCAGCGTGTGGTTTGGGGCGGTGCTGCGCGGCGATATCGCCCCGATTGTGGTTGGGCCGCGCACCAACGTGCAAGACGGGTGCGTGCTGCACGGCGATGCCGACACCCCAACGATCCTGGGAGCCGATTGCACGCTGGGCCACGGGGCGATAGTGCATGGGGCGCGGCTGGGCGACCGGGTGCTGGTCGGCATGGGCGCGGTGGTGCTCAGCCGGGCGACGGTGGGCGACGACGTGATCATCGGCGCGGGGGCGGTGGTGCCCGAAGGCAGCACGATCCCGCCGGGGGTGCTGGTGCTGGGGGTGCCGGGCCGGGTGGTGCGCCCGCTCACCGCCGAGGAGCGGGACCGTATCGCAGGCAGTGCGGCACGCTATGTGGCGAACGCGGCGACGTATGCGCGAGTGATGAGCAGTGAGCGATGAGGAGCGCGGGGGCGGAGGACGGCGGGGGCCGATGGATGGGCGGCGCTGGTGAGGGGAAAGCGCCGTAACGGGCGATCTTCCTGAGAAGAGTCGCCCGTTACAGTCGGGTATCAACTTGCGGGGCGGCCATTAGCGCCCTGCCTGATGCCGTAGTTTGCGCAAGTTATGCAGCCAGGTCTGGGTGCGGTGCTGGTCGGCCTGGAGGCGCTGCTCTTGCTGCCACTGACGGGTCAAGCTCTGCAAGATTACTTCATTTTGCATCATTGTCGTGCTTCCTTTCTTACCTTGTCTTACCCTGATGGGGTGTTATCTGCGGGTTAGGGGCCGGTTGGGCCGGGTCGTTAGTGCGCCTGGCGCAACGAGCGCAAGCTGCGGAGCCAATGGCTAGGGTGGCGGGGCTGCGCGTCGGCGCGGCGTTCCTGCTGCCACTGCGGGCTGATGCGCTCCGAGATGTACATATTCGTATACATTGCTGATCTCTCCTTTGATAATCGGCGGTAGTCAGGTCGTCCGGTTTGTTTCTTTTGTCTGAACCGTGGCCGTCTTGACACTCTTATTATCGCAGATCCAGGGGGCGATTACATCGGCAGGCAGGCGGAAGGTGCGTGGGCAAATAGGTACACGGGGCGTGGTCTACAGTCCCGCCGGGTCTACACCGCTGGATGTACGCATTTGCCCAATAGTCTTAGTTGAAAAACGGTTGGTAAAAGTGGTATTTTGCACTTATCATGGTGCTTATCGAGTCGTGATGCCGGGGGATATCTGTTGTTGGTTTGGTGTAGGGGCCGACCGAAGGGTCATCGAGTGCAACTACTTCAAGTAAGGCTCATTATATGGTTGTGGAGATGAGTAGTTATGAGTTGATGTGTGATCCAAAGAAAGGGACAATAGAGGTGGCGAGGACTTCTCCCCGGCCTGACCCCCTCTTTTCCGCCGGGTCGCACCTCGCCCCTCGGCGGGTGGCGTTCCCCAACCAGTCCCGCCTATTTGCGACCGGCCCCCTTCAGGGGTCTATGTATCTTACTATTCATCCACCGTTCCTACCCAACTATTCCCTTATTTGCAGTAGTTGCACTCGATGACCCTTCGGTCGGCCCCTCCCAAGGAAAATGCATAAGCCCTGACGTGCGGCAGGCTGAACAGACCGTAAGGAGGAACCGGACTCAGCAAGATAACAAAATCGTAACCAGGCCCGGCGAAAATCCGGGCCGACTCCCTCTTGACAGCCACGCGGATTCTATGCTATGCTAGCAATAGCTTCAGTCTAGCCAACGAGATTGATGCGTTTAGAGGCCGTCCCGGCCAACGGGACGGCCTAGCTTGATCTTTGGGGGTAAATATTCCCCCACCGCAGCCCCCTCGCCCCACGTATCACCCCTGCACCCGTCCCGTTGTATAGAACAACCACGTATGCCCACAGAAGGAGCCGCCCATGACCAAGCCCCCCACCGACGACCCGTCCACGCCGGATACCGAGGACCAGAGTCCGACCACCCTGGAGCCGACCGCCGGGGAGGTCATCGGCCATCGCCTCGCCGCCGATCTGCACCAGACCACCGTGCCGGAGGACCGGCCCACAGCGACCCGCGATCTGGTCCACGAGATGGTCCAGGCCGGGGCCGAGGGCGAAATCACCGCCGACCTGCTGCGCCAGGAATTGCCACCCGAAGAATTCACCGATGCCGATTATGCCGCTTACGAAGCAGCGAGTGACGAGCAGCGAGCAGCGAGTGATGAGCGATGAGCGACGAGTGATGAGCAGTGAGTGGAAACGGAAATGGAAAAGGACCGGACGGTTTGTCCGGCCCTTTTCTATAGCTCGTTGCTCACTGCTCCCTACTCGCTGCGCACTGCGCGCTGCTCCCTACTCGCCGCTCAGCGCTCCCCGGCCCCGGTGACGTGTTCGCCTTCACCGACGATGACATTGAGGGCGTTAGGTTGAAGGCGGATGCGGACCGGAGTGGTGCCCACCGGGCGGGCATCACCGTGGACCGGCAGCTTGCGGCGGCTGCGGACCTCAATGGTGGTGGCGCGGAAGTAGCGCAGGCGCGGGTTATAGACATGGCGATTGATCGTGTGCCCGGTGCGCGGGTCGCGGGCCTTGCCCCGGCCCAGCAGGCTGGCGAGGATGTGGCGCACGAACTCCCACTTGCTGATATTCTCGAACACGATCACGTCAAAGCGGTGGTCATCGACCTTGGCATCGGGGGCGAGGGGCACCGAGTAGCCCCAGTAGGGACCGTTGGCGACCAGCACCATCAGGGCGCGGACGCGGATCATGACCCCATCAATGGTCAGCCACATCGTGTGCGGACGCCAGTTCAGGAACGTGCGTGCCGCCTCGAACAGGCTCAGGTACGCCCCTTTGTCTACCTGGGTCATCAACGGGAAGAGCGCGGCGTCCATGCCGATCCCGGCGGTTTCCAGGAAGGCACGCTTGCCGATCCGCCCCACGTCAATGCACTTGATCTCGCCTTCCTGGAGCAGACGGGCGGCATTTTCTAGCTCGAACGGCACATGGAGCATCCGCGCCACGTTGTTGGCGCTGCCCAGCGGCAGGATGCCCATCACCCCCCCCGACCCCATCAGCGCGGCGGCCACATCGTCCACCGTGCCGTCACCCCCGCAGGCGACGACCAGATCGTAACGCTCGTCCAGCGATTCCATCGCCAGGACGGTGCCGTCTTCGGCGGCGCGGGTTTCGTAGATATCGGCCTTGATCCCCTGCGCTTCCAGCACCCGGCGCACATCGTCCGGCCCGGCGGTGTTGGTGGTGATCCCGCCCTTTTTGCCCGATACCGGGTTGACAATCACCTTGACCCGTGCGCTGGGGTTTCCCTTGAGCGGGCTATAGCGCGTCACCCCCGTATCGTCCGGCGTGGCCGGGGGGGCACCGGCGGTATCGATATACATCGGCGGGTCGATAGCCTGGCCGTTGACATCGACCATCGTCGGCCCGCTATCCACCTCGACCGCCGCCGAGGCCAGCGCGTCGGCATCGGTCGGGGGTTCGGGTTCGACCTGGGGTTCGGGTTCGGGCGCGACTTCATCGAGTATGACCTGGCGGGCGACATCGACATCCGCAGCCAGCGGTGCCGCATCAACCGCTGCCGCCAGCGCCGCGTCGGCATCGGTCGGGGGGGCGGGTTCGGGCGCTGCCGTATCGAGTGGCTCCAGCGCTACAAAGACGGGCGGTTCGGGCGCTTCGGTTCCCTGGC
This sequence comes from Chloroflexia bacterium, assembly GCA_038239755.1. Classification (GTDB taxonomy): domain Bacteria; phylum Chloroflexota; class Chloroflexia; order QHBQ01; family JAICKM01; genus JBBSAN01. Next base: position 3,641 of record JBBSEL010000516.1, read on the forward strand.
TCATGTACTACATTCCTTTACTACTGACAGACACGTACCCCAATAACCCGGTGTAGGGGTTGTGCCCGGTATGATACAACGGTTATGCCGAGATTTTATGCACGGATCGTGCCAACCGGTTGAGGTGGCTTCCTCCCGATTTAGAGGGTGGCGATGTAGGCATCCAATTCGGCGGCGCGGACGGCGTAGGTGTGGTCGCGGAGGGCGCGGGCGTGGGCGGCCTCGCCAATGCGGCGCTTTTCGTCGGCGGGCAGGGCCAGCGCCGCCAGCACCTCGTCGCGGGTGCGGACCAGCAGGATCTCCTCGCCGGGGGTGAGCAGCGTTTCCAGCCCCGGCCACACATCAGAGAGGATTGGAGCGGCGCAGCCCGCCGCCTCGAACAGGCGCACACTGGGGCAGTAGCCAACGCGCACCATCGGGGCACGGGTCGCATTGAGGGTCAGCCCGTGGCTGCAATAGAAGGCGGCATGATCGCGGGGATACAGGTGCGGGATGTTTTCCACGTTGGAGGGCCACGCGGCCACATCGGGGTATTGCGGCCCGGCGATGATGAAGCGGTCGGCGGGCCGCGCTTC
>JBBSEL010000517.1:0-4208 GCA_038239755.1 Chloroflexia bacterium
ATCCATCCGCTCCAGCCATTCCGAATTATAGCGGAACTCAGCGTCTTTGACATCCACAACCAGCCCAATCTGCTGCTCATAGGTGCTCATATTCTCGCGGATCGCTTCCGGGGTCAGTTGCGGGCGCTGCTCGGTCTTATCGGAGGCATCGCCCACGCGGGCGGTGAAGTCCCCCACCACCAGCACGGCCTTGTGCCCCAGCCGCTGGAACTGGCGCATCTTACGCAGCGGCACCGCCCGCCCGATGTGGATGCGCGTTCCGGTCGGGTCGATGCCCAGCTTGATCCGCAGGGGCCGGGGGCCGCGTAGCATCTTCTCCAACTCGTCGGGCACCTCGACAATCGCCACCGCCCGCTGCAACACTTCCTGAATACCCGCCTCACGCTCTTCTGCCGATAACTCCGGCAGCGTCGTCTCTTTCTCTTCGCTCATAAGTTGCCTCCATAAGCTAATCTCAAGGGATATGTATACCATAGACTAAACCGACATGTAAAGTTTCGTGTCCTTCGTCTTTTCGCTTCGTGCGCTTCGTCGCTTCGTGCCTTCGTGGTTCAAACGCCTTCGTAGTTAAACCCGTTCGCAGACAACAAAAAGCCCCCATCCGCCATGCGCGGACGAGGGCCAGAAAGCCAACTCGTGGTACCACCGTGCTTCGTGCAAGGGGCCATCCCCTTACACCTTATCGGGCGCTATAACCGGCGCACCGGGGCCTGCCTACTGAGTGGCAAGGATGCCACCGTTCGAGGGCCAGCTCAGGAGAGTAATTCGGTCGCCGGGGATTTGCCGATGGCTCGCACCTGCCGCCACCTCTCTGCCTGGTTGCCACCCCGCGCCTACTGGATCTCCGTCATCGCCTGCTCGGATTCACTTGCTCATTTTATAGCACACCGGGCCGGGCTGTGTCAATGCGCCACAAGGCGGAGCCGGCGGGCACAAACGGATGATCTCCCCTCCCCCACCCGCAACGCCCCGTTGTAAATCTGTCGGAGAGGCGAACAGGCGTGCCGATAGGCAGACGACAGAGGTTTGCTAAGATAACAGTGTTCCGCAAGGGACAACAGCCCTGGATTAAGGTTGTGTAGTCATGTTGGGCCAACGCGGCATGATTAATCAGACCGATCCAGGGCCATCTTTTTCCGTCAGCGCGGGGCCAACGCCCAGCCCATGAACCGCTCCCAGTAGTAGAGTGCGACCTGGCTGCCCAACCCCTGGAAGATCGCGTCGAAGCCATGCCCCGACCAGGGCAATGGCAGCACCACCACCTTATCCCCCGCCGCCGTTAACGCCGCCGCCAGCTTGGGAGCGTTAGACGGCCCGACGATCTGGTCCGCCCCGCCCTGCACCAGCAGCGTGGGCGGCACCGGGCGGTCCAGCCAGTGTTGGGGGGTGGCAGCGGTATACTGGTTGGGCACCTGGGCCGGGCTGCCGCCGAGGAAGGCGGTCAGCAGGCGGGGCGATTCGATGATATCCGGTTGGAGGGGATTCGTGTAGCCTTCGGCCAGATCGGTGGGGGCATAGTAGGCGATCACCGCCTTGACCGTGGCCGGAGGACCGCAATCGGGCTGCACCGGATCGCGGGCGGCGCGATAAGCGGCTAGCAGCGCCAGGTGCGCCCCCGCCGAGCGGCCAAAGACGGCGACCCGCTCCGGGTCCAGCCCGTCAGCGGCGGCATGGGCACGCATATAGCCCAGCGCGCACTCCACATCCTCCAACTGCGCCGGGAAGCGGTCGGTGCCCGACAGCCGGTACTGGATATCGTAGACCGTGTAGCCCCGCGCGGCGAAGTACAGGGTAGCCGGGGTATACTCTCCCTTGTTCCCGCTCTCCCACCCGCCGCCATGCACGATCAGCAGGCCGGGATGGGGGCCAGCGGTCGGCGGATCGTAGCGGTCGAGGAGCAAGGTGCGGCCCGCCACGGTGCGATAGGGCAGATCGGGCACCAATTGAGAGGGGCCGGGGTGGATGCCGGTGAGGTAGTCGGCAAAGGAGAAGGGGACGGGGCGCATGGTGGCGGCCACGGCGGCGGGGATCTGGAACTCATAGTCGCGCCCCAGCGCATTCCGCATGGCGAGCGCGCCGTTGTCCACCGTGTCGGGCAGTTGCGAACCGGGCACCGAAGCCAGGCCCGCCCCGATCAGGCCCGCCGCTAGGGCCAGGCGCGGCACCCAGGCTCCCTGCCCCGCTGCCCGGCGCAAGGTGAACCCGGCCAATAGTGCGGCGAACCCGGTCAGCCCCAGCAGCCAGAGGCTCAACTCGGCCATCCCGATCCGCACGATCATCAGCGCCCGGTTGGGCATGGTCAGGGAGATGGTCAGGGCCAGGGCCAGCCCCACGACGGCCAGCACCAGCGCCACCCACCCGGCCCAATGCGTGCGTGGCGCTCCGGTCGACCTGCTCCGACCGCTAGGGCGCGGGAATGATCCGCTTGATTGCCTCAAGCTACTTCGTGCCCCGGCCTGTCGTCCCCGGCTTCTGGCGATAGCTGCCGCGCAAATCGTTCAGGCGCACCTTGACCACGTCCAGCAGGAGGCGGAAGGAGTCTTGCAGCGGGCTGACCTTGCTGCCGCTGAAATAGATCCATTTCACCGGCACTTCCTTGACTTTGTAGCCCCGCTTCAGTGCCAGGTAGAGCACTTCCACATCAAAGCCCGTCACCCGCGCGCCCTTCACCGTGCCCGAATGATCACCGTACAATTGCATCCGCCGGAAGAGGTCTTGCGTCGCCTCATAGCTGAAGCACTTGAAGCCACACTGCGTGTCGGCAAACTGGCGCAGGGCGATCACCCGGACCAGCGTGTTGAACACCCGGCCCATCAGGTGGCGGTAGCCCGGCTCGCCAATGCGCCGCGCCCCTTTGCCCTCGCGGGAGCCGATGGCGATATCGTACCCGCGCTGCTCCATCCAGGGCAGCAGTTTTTCGACTTCTTCGATGGGCGACGAGAAATCAGCGTCGGAATAGAGGATGTAGCGCCCGCGTCCGGCCAGCATCCCCGTCCGCACGGTCACGCCCTTGCCCATGTGCGGGTTGCGGATCAGGCGGGTATGGGGGTCGTCGGCGATCAGGCTTTCGACCAGGGGAATGGTATTATCGTCGCTGCCGTCGTCCACTACCAGGACTTCATAGGTGTACGACTGGCGGCGGAGGTAGGATCGCACGGTTTCCAACGTACTCGGCAGGCGGCGGGCTTCATTATAAGCCGGAATAACGACCGTGAGATGGGGAGTATCGGAATCAGGCGCGGCGGACGGGGAGGTTCCCGGTGATGGCTGCATGGGCGCGGAGTACCTCGCTGCAAAAGTTCCCCGCTGCCACAGGACGCAGCGCGCGGGTGCCGCCAGTATACCACGTTTCCCCAGGCAGGCGCAACGCGGCGGCGCGATATTTCGGGATCAGGATAGTACGTCCCCGCGATCCGCCCCAGGGCAGGCTATTCGCGCAGCAGCGCCGCCGTAATGCTGGCGAGGTGGCCGAGGGTATGCCCGATCAGCAGGTACTCGATCAGGAGTTGGGCGGTGATCGCCTGGGCACCAAAAAGGGGGAGTTGCGCGGCCTGCTCCAGATCGGCATCGGTCAACGTGCCGATATAGGCGATCGCTGCGGCCCCGTTTTGGCGCAGCAGGGCGATGGTGGGGTCGGCGGCAACGTTGGCATAGACCGCCGCGTGCCGGGCGTTGGCATGATCGATACTTTCCTGGGTCAAGGGCGGAGCGGGCTGCCCGGTGACCACTCGCTCGACCAGGTCTTGAATCACCGCGTGGTTGATTGCCACATGATGGACCAGCACGCCTACCGCGCGCTCTTCGTTCGCGCAACGGGTGTGCCACTGTGCCGTGTCGCACGCTTCAGCGGTTGCCAACAAATCGGTTGTTGCCTGGGCCAACTGCGCCGCCAATACAGCACTACGGCTGGGCACAGGATCATTGAGCATCGGGAGGTCTCCATCAGTGGGCTGAGCGCGTTCACGCTCATGGGTGAATTCGGGGATGGGCGGGCGGTGGACCGTGCATCGGTGCCGCCGTGTCGCCAGCACACCGTCCGGTGTACCCCACTAATATAGCGTAAGACCCCCCGACCCGTCAACCATCAGGGCTGTCTCAAAATTCGGGGTTGTACCGCCGCCCCGATCTTGGCGTAGTGGGGGGGGGGGGGGGGGGGGGGGGGGGGGGGGGGGGGGGGGGGGGGGGGTGGGGCGCCCGCCGGCCCCCCC
>JBBSEL010000518.1:0-4205 GCA_038239755.1 Chloroflexia bacterium
CAATACGCTGTATGGGGTCAGCGCCGATAACGCCAACGACGTGTGGGCGGTGGGCTACACCACCAACGCCAGCAACGTCACCCAGACGTTGACCGAGCAGTATACCGGGGGATGCGCCACCCCCACGACCACCCGCACCCCAGCCAGCACGGCCACCGCCACGATCACCTCGACCCCCACGCGCACTGCGACCGACACGGTGACCGGCACCCCGCCCACGGCGACCCTCACCGCCACGCCGACGCAGACCGTGACCGGCACTCCGCCCACAGCGACCCCCACCACCACACCGACGGTGGGGGCGACCCACACCGCTACGCCGCCACCGATCAACACCAACACGCCGACCCGCACGCCGACCCACACCGGCACGCCGACGCAGACGGTGACAGGCACCCCGCCGACCGCGACACCCACGGCGACCATGTGCCCGCTCCAGTTCGCGGACGTGCCGGTGGGCAGCACGTTCTATGACTATGTGCGCTGCCTGGCCTGCCGGGGCATCGTCGGCGGGTATCCCTGCGGCGGGCCGGGCGAACCGTGTCCCGGCACCTATTACCGGCCCAATAATAACGTCACGCGCGGGCAGGTGAGCAAGATCGTCGCCCAATCCGCCGGGTTCACCGACCCTGTGCCTAGCACCCAGCAGACGTTCGAGGATGTCGCGCCAGGCAGCACCTTCCATATCTACGTCGAGCGGCTGAGCGTGCGGGGGATCATCGGCGGCTATGCCTGCGGCGGGGCGTTCGAGCCGTGCGTCAGCCCCGGCAACCGCCCCTACTTCCGCCCGAATAACAACGTCACGCGGGGCCAGTTGTCCAAGATCGTCGCGGGGGCGGCGGGCTGGAGCGAAACCCCCACCGGGCAGACCTTCGAGGATGTCCCGCCGACGGGTACGTTCTATGTCTACGTGGAACGGGTCGCCACACGCGGCATCGTCGGTGGCTACCCCTGCGGCGGAGCGTTCGAGCCGTGCGTCGCGCCGGGCAACCGCCCCTACTTCCGCCCGAACAACAACGCCACGCGGGGCCAGATGAGCAAGATCGCCGCCCAGGCGTTCTTCCCCAACTGCCAGACCCCTGCCCGGCATTAGCCGCCAGGGCACAAAGCGCGGGAGCGGGCGGCCCGGTGCCGCCCGCTCCCTTTTGGTTCGTTCGCGGGGGGATTGCTTAACGCACCCGGTCCGGCGTGCTGTCCCACGACCAATCGTCCCAGCCGTAGCGACCCCGGCCCATGATCTGGTCCAGGATCGCCAGTAAGAGCTGGTGGCGCACTTCGGGGTCGGTCAGGGTGACGAACCGTTCCAGGCGCAGGGCCAGGTCGGGGTCGCGGGTGCGTAGGTCGGCCAGCAGGCGCTTGCCCTTGGGCGGCCAAACCCGCCGCTCGGCGTAGTAGAGGCTGAGCGCCTGCTCGATCACCTGGCTCATCAGCAGGTTCGCCATCGCCGGGTCGGTGCGCAGGATGTCGTGCGAGTCTTGCAGGAGATCGATGATGGCATAGCGGCGGGCGCGCTTGGGCTGCTCACCCAGCGGGCGCGGCCCCTGGGCAAACCCGGCGCGGCACCAGTGGCGCAGCCGCCGGATCGTGTCTTTCGCGTCGTCGCGCACCCACAGCAACAGGCCGTGCCCCATCATGTGCATGGCTTGGTAGTCGCCCGTGGCGATACAAGACAGGATTTGCTCCGGCGGGTTCAGGAAAATTTCGACCGGCACATCACCCACCAGGAAGCTCTTGCGCTGCCGGGAGTCGGAATCGACCGGCACCCAGAAGTCCAGATCACTGGTCGCCGCGCCTTCGCCACGCAGCACCGAGCCAGCGACAATGATCGCCAGCACTTCGGGCCGCCGCCGGTAGTCGGCGACGACGGCTTGCAAGGCACGCCGGTATCGTTCGTTTAGTGCGGGTAGTTCCTGAACCTCATCACTGATCGCCGTGCTGTCGCTCAATAACGCAACCTCCCGACGCGGAATCGTCAGATAACTGGGATTGATTTTAGTATACACGAAAATCCCGAAAAACCAACAGTCAAAGCGTCCCTGATTTATCGCCCGATTGCTACAAAATAGCAAACAGTGCGGCACCCCTATTGCCCGCCTGGGTAGGGTGTGCTATCATAGCAGCGAGGGGCAGCGGCTGCCCCGCCCCACCATGCACGAGGAGGCTATTATGCAACTGGACCTCACCGACTCGCAGGTGAACGCCCTGCTCCTGGCGATCGACTCCTATTATGCGGACTTGCGCGACGAGATCTATCATACCGATGATGAAAATATGCGCGAGTCGTTGAGGGACGTAGAGCGCACCCTGGAGCAGATTCGCGAGCAATTGGAGCCAGGCTGGATGACGCGCAACGGAGCCGAATCTGCTGAGGCTCTGCCAGACTCCCCGCCCGCCAGCTAGATCGGCCCATTGTGGGGGGGGCTGCCGGGCCGACAGGCCGGGGGCCACCGGGCCGATGGACCCTGGAATAGACGTAACCCTCTGGCGTAGTGGTTAGCGAGACGTGACCGCCCGCACGGCCAATTTCGTGTGGGACACCACCGTAGTCCAAGCTGAGAGGGGTGTAGTATGGATCTGTTCCGTCAATTGTTCCTGGGGGCCGAGCCGACGATCCGGCCAGGGAACTGGGCCGCCCTGCCTTTGCGGGTGATTAGCGGCCTCATCTTCATCTATTATGGGGCCGACAAGCTGTTTCTGAACGCCCAAAATACCGGCATGGATGCCTCGTTCTTCGCCGCGCTGGGCATCCCCTTCCCCGAACTCAATGTCATCATGATCGGGGCGTTGGAGTTCTTCGGCGGGCTGGCGTTGCTCGGCGGCTTCCTGACCAAGATTTTTGCCTTTCTGATGATCGGCAATATGGGCGTGGCGCTGATCACGTCCCAGAACTACTTCCTCGAAGGCCCGCTGTTCGCCATCTCCGTGGCGCTCTTGCTCTTCGGGGCCGGGCCACTCTCGCTCGACGCACTGCTGGGCCGGTCGCGGCTGCCGGTACACGGGCTGTTCGCGGCCAATGCCGGTCCCACGGTGCGCCCCGAAGGCTGGGCCAACCTGCCCTTACAGATCTGCATCAGCCTGATCCTGCTGGCCTGGGCACTCACCAAGCTGCTCAGCACCACCAACCCCAGCACCGGCGACATGATCCTGGGCGGGATCGCCCTGATCAGCGCGGGGATGCTGGTCGCCGGACTGCTGACCAAGCCGTTCGCGCTGCTCGCTATGATCCCGGTGCTGGCCGACATCGCCGGGCAGGGCACCGCCGATGTGCGCGCCTACTTCGTCAACGGGCCGATGTTGATCATGCTGGTGGCGATTTTCCTGGCCGGAGCCGGGCCGTTCTCGCTCGACTACGTGATCGCCACTACCCTGCGCCGCAGCCGGACCGACCCCGCCACGGCGGACCCAGCGATCAATTACGGCAGCTAGCCCGCCGCGCCACTCAATGGGCGCGCTGCGCTTCCAGACACACGACGCCGTGGACACCCACCACGGCGTTGTGCGTGACTCCCGCGGGCAGGTCCAACCGATCACCTGCCTGAGGGGCACAGCGGTGCCCGCGTCCGGTAGACCGAAGGTGATCGATCCGCTGACGACCAGGATCACCTTGTGATAGGGGTGGCTGTGCACCCCGTAGACCGCGCCTGGCCCGTTCGCCCACCGATAGGGCCGTAATCCCTCAGCAGCCAGGGCGCGACGAATGGCCTCCTCGGTCGGTGCATCCGCCCCGGTCCACGGTTGCACCCGAACCCCGCCTTGATTCTGCATCCGGCCTGTCCTACCTCAACCCCGGTCGGCGGAAAGCCAAAGGAGGGTTGCCTGGGATAGACAACCCTCCGCTGTGTTCCATAAAAGCGCCGCGCCTCTACTTCTTGAAGAAATCGGCGTTGATGCGAATATACTCACTCCATTCCACCGGCACGTCATCTTCTGGGAAAATCGCCGTGACCGGGCATTCCGGCTCGCAGGCCCCACAGTCAATGCACTCATCGGGATCAATATAGAGCTGCGGCACGCTGTCGAAGCCAGCTTCGTCTTTGCGGGGGTGGATGCAGTCCACCGGGCACACGTCCACGCAAGACGCATCCTTGGTGTTAATGCACGGCTCCGTAATCACATACGCCATGACCTTCCGTCCTCCTCGTGATGAGTTGTTCAGGCACCGGAGATGGCCGGGCCATCTCTCCCCTACATTATACAGGAGAACC
>JBBSEL010000519.1:0-4201 GCA_038239755.1 Chloroflexia bacterium
CCGCCCCGGCGACGATCTTGGAGATCTGGCCGCGGGTGACGTTGTTATTGGGGCGGAAGTAGGGGCCATTGGAGGGAGCCACGCACGGCACGAACGGGACGCCGCAGGCTTAGCCGCCGATGATCACGCGCACCTAGAGCCGCTCGATGAAGAGCCAGAAGGTGCTGCTGGGGGCGACATCCTCGAACGTCTGCTGGGTGCTCGGCACGGCATCGGAGAAGCCCGCGGACTCCGCGACGATCTTGGAGACCTGCCCACGGGTGACGTTGTTGTTGGGGCGATAGTAGGAGCCAGGGCAGGGTTCGCCGGGACCGCCACAGGGATAGCCGCCGACGATGCCGCGGCAGGCCAGGCAGCGGATGTAGTCATAGAACGTGCTGCCCACCGGTACGTCATTGAACGAGATGGCGCAGGCCGTCGGTTGCGGGGTGGCGGTGGCGGTGTGCGTCGCCGCAACGGTCGCCGTTGCGGAGGCCACTGCGGTGGCGGTGGCGGTGGCGGTGCCGCCCACTCCAGGGGTCGGAGTGGCGCTGGGCGGACAAGTCAGGCCGGTTACGCTCAGGGTGTAGCTGGCGCAGCCGGTGGTGGCCTGGTACTCCTCCACATCCACGACGAAGCTCGCCCCTGCCGGTACGTTGAACGAGAAGGTCGTCGGCCCGGCGATCGCCGTCCCGCCGCTATCGGCCAGATAGTTCGCGCAGAGGTTATTCGGGTCGAAGCTGGTCAGGTACGCCGCCGCCGCCAACCCGACACTCCCACCGCCGCAGTTGGTGCCATCCACTAACACCGTGATGCAAGTGGTGCTGCCACTGGTGTTAGTGAAGGTGTAGGTGTCATAGTGGAAAGGACCGGGGTCCGACACCTGACCAGGGCACGCCTGGGCGACCGCACAGGTGCTGGGGGCACCTTGCACATTGAGATAATCGAGATGGCTCGGATCGCTGTTGCTGATCGATCCCTGGAACGTCTGCGGCCCGTTGCACGGGGTCAGTGTAGCGGTCGCGGTCCCACCTGCGACGGTGGCGGTGCGGGTCGCAGTCGCGGTCGCCACACCACCGGTGGCGGTGCGGGTCGCGGTCGGGGGGGTGCCGGTCACCGTCACGGTCGGGGTGCCTTGGGCCGGAACGGAGTTCACGGCGGCCAGCGCGTCCACGCGTCCGTAGCCAAAGCTGTTGTTCGGGATCTGGCTGCTGGGGATGCCGCCGCACGTCTGCGCGGCGACCACCACCTGCGGGTTGGCCGTGTTCTGCAAGATGGTCTTGGTCTGGGCGATGTCGCGGGCGAGTTGCGGGCGCGCCGACCAGAGCAGGGCGACCACGCCGACCACGTGCGGCCCGGCCATCGAGGTGCCCGAAATCGTGTTAGGCGCGGTGTCGCTGGTGTTCCAGGCCGAGCGCACGTTCACGCCGGGGGCCGAGACGTTCGGCTTGAGGATGCTCGGATTGTAGAAGAGGCTGGGGCCACGGCTGCTGAAGCTGGCGAGGTTGTTGTTGATGTCAATCGCGCCGGTGGCGAACGCCGCATCGTAGATCGACGGCGGATCCGACACCGAACTGCAATTAGGGCCAGAGTTGCCCGCCGAGGCTTCGACGAAGATACCGGCGGCCTGGGTGTTGTTGACAATGGTTTCCAGTTCCGCCCCGGTGGTGCAGCCTTCGCTGGTGGGGCAGCCCCAGCTATTGTTGATCGCGTGCGGGCGCAACGCCGGGTTGGGGTTGGCACCGTTCAGGTCGGTCGGGGCGATGAAGAACTGGAAGCATTCGGTATAGGTGGCCGGGGTGCCGTTGCCCTGGTCCATGTTGCGGCAGCCGATCCACTTCGCGCCGGGGGCCACGCCCACCTGGTTGCCCGCGCCGTCGTCGCCCACCATCGTGCCGGTGGTGTGGGTGCCGTGCCCGAAGTCGTCGCAGGGGAAGGCGCTGTTCGCGCCGCAGGCCCCGCCGCCCGTGTGGACCGAGTCGTGCCAGTTGTAGTTGTGGTCGGCGGTCGTGCCGTTCCAGCCGCGATATTCCGGCTTGATGAAGATATGCGTCCAGCGCATCCCTGTGTCGGCGTTGGCGACGACGATGCCCTGGCCGGTGAAGCCCATGGCCCACACTGCCGGGGCGTTCACCCGCTGCACACCCCATTCAACGGTGTTAGGGGTGTCGCTGCTGGGCTGGGGGTTGAGGATCGCCGGGTCTTCGATCCAGCGTTGCGCGTGGTTCGAGTCCAGCCGGGCCACATCGCTGCGCGCCGCCAGCAGGTTGACCTGCGCCGCGTCCAGCCCGTCGGCCACGATCATGTTGGCGACCCAGAATGATTGGTAGGACACGCCTTGCGCGGTCAGGAGGGCCTTCAGCCCGCCTTGGGTGCGGTCGGCCTGGGTCTTCAGGCTGTTGTAGACATACCAGCCCTGAGCATCCTGGTCCTTCATGCCCGCGGCGGCGTTCACGTTGGCCTGGTCGGCCAGGTAAATAACGACCGAGGTGCTGGCCCCGTTGGCCGTGTCGGCCAGCACGCGCGCATCGATCTTGCTGGCGGCGCTGGGGGCCGTCCGCCCCTCGTTGGGCAAGCTGGCGGCTGGCCCGGCCAGCGCGCTCCGGCCTATCAACGCCCCGGCTACCAGGGCCAGCACGGCCAGGGTGAGCGCGAGGGTGCCTTTTATGCCGATTGGTGTTTTGGTCATGATCTTCTTAACGCTCCTTCTCATAATGGTGCTAACATGGACCACGGCCCCTTGCCGTCAGGGTCTCCCCATGCGGCGGCCCGATTGCCGCACGCGGTGCCGTGGTCGAATAGGGGTACTACGCTTCGGGGATGATGCGGAACTGATGCTCGATCTGTGCTGCTTGCGCCAGCATCGCGCCGACCGGGCAATACTTGAGGGCTGACAACTCGATGGCGCGGGCCACTGCCCGCGGATCGAGCGCCGGACCTTGCACGATATGGAGGACCACAAAGTGGGTGTAGACCTGGGGATGTTCGGTGGCCTGGCGCGAGGCCACGCGGAGCCGGTAGCCGGTCACCACCTGCCGTTTCTTACGCAGGATGGCGATCACATCGATGGCCGTGCAACTGCCGAGGGCGAGGGTGAGCAATTCCAGCGGCTCAAACCCGCTGGATGCGCCGCCATGCTCCGCGCTGGTGTCGATGACCAGCTCATAGCCCGTGCCCGCCCGCGCCCGAAAAGCCATCCCGTCCCGGTCGGTCAGCACCAGCACGGCTTCGCCGACGTTGGGGCCGGTCAACAGGGGTTCGGTCAGCGCACTCTCCAGGTCGGGGCGCAAGTAGTCGGCTGCGGGGGGTAAGGCATCCTGTGCGGGGGTAATCATCCCCACGGCCACCGGGCCGCCGAGGGGAGGTTTGGGGGTATAGACCACGAATCCTGCCTTTCTACTGCGCGGGGGATCCCGGCAGGCATCCGCAGCCGGTACAGCCAATATTAATTGATCCCCGGTCCCGGTGTCAAATAGCGTGCCTCGTCGGGGGGCGGCAACGGGGGTGCCCGCCCTGTTTTAGCGAGGTCAGCAACTAACTGGCCCCGCCAACGTTTTATTATATAGGAAAGAGCAGATCCCCCACGGAACGGGGGCGCGCGCCGGTCGCCCGGCCTATGCAAAGGAGGCAATGATGCAAAGGATGACCTATCGTATCCGCCGTGTGAGCGCGGCACTCGCCTTGACCGCGCTGGCCCTGGTGCCCCTGAGTGGCGCGGCGGCCCCGGCTGCCGCCCGCCCCCCCGCGCAGGTGGCCCCCACCTGCGGGGTGGCCGACCCCCAGCAGGCCGGAGTCCTCTATTTCCCCCAGACCGGGCACACGTTGCGCGGCGACTTCCTGGCCTACTGGACGAAATATGGCGGGCTGGCCCAGTTCGGCTACCCGATCACCGAGGAGATCGTGGATGTAGGCGGCCCCACGGCGCACGCGCCTCAGCCGGTGCAGTACTTCGAGCGTGCCCGCTTTGAGCACAATGTGGCGAATCTGCCCACGCAGCCCAACGGGACCACCCCGCCCCAGTCTACGACGGGCTATAACGTGCTGTTGGGCTTGCTGGGGCTGGACTTCCACACCCCCGATCCGCCGGTCGCCGCCCGCGCCGGGGCACGCTTCTTTGCCGAAACCGGCCACAACCTGAGCGGGGCCTTCCTCACCTACTGGGACGCGCACGGCAGCCTGTTCGTCAACGGCTACCCCACCAGCGAAGAGTTCCAGGAGAAGA
>JBBSEL010000520.1:0-4198 GCA_038239755.1 Chloroflexia bacterium
CAAATCGGCTGGGTCGCGGGCACGCCGAGCACATACGCGAGATCCTGCTGCTCTAACCAGGCACATAAGGCGGGAGTCTCATAGAAGCTGTCGGCCACCACCCAGCGGGCCGGTATTCCCGCCTCCCGCGCCCGCTGCACCATCTGTTGCCCCAGTTCGGGCTTAGTGGCAAAGGCTGTGTCGGCGGGAATGTGCGCCTGCTGACAGCGGGCGGGATCCATGGTCCATTCTTCCGGCACGTCCAAGCTACGGTCAATGAAGGCGTAGCCCTGCGGGGTGGCATAGGCCAGAAAGACACCGACTTGGCAGTTTTCGATGCGTCCGGCGGTGCCACTGTACTGGCGGGCCACGCCGGCGGAACAACTCCCCTTCTTGAGAAAGCCGGTTTCATCCAGGATGAGGATACCCGCTGGGTCGCCGAAGTGCTCCACGACATAGGCGCGCAAAATATCACGGACGCGCCCGACATCCCACTGCGCCGCATGGAGGAGTCGTTGCAGGCCATGGGGGCCGTGCTCGCCCAACTGCTCGGCCAAGGTCCAGGAGTTCTTGCGGTCCAGGTGATGCAGGAGCCCGTGCAGATAGTCGCGCACACGCAGGCGGGGTTCCAGGCGGGCGAAGGCGGGAGCTATACGCTGATACAAAGTCACAAACTCCTGGTCCCAACCGGGAAAATCGATGGAATCACTGAGAGGGGGCATGCTGCTTTCGTTTCTAGCTCGGCTTGGCGAGGACTAAACGAAAGCATACCACACTCCTTCCATAAGTGGCACTGTAATACTAGATCCCGCAACAAAAACACCCCGGTGCGGGATCGTCAGACGAGGACGATACCGCACCGGGGCAGTGGGCGTGTTCGCCAGTGCTGGGGATTATGCCGACAGGGCCTTGCTCGAGGCTTCGGCGGCGGTCGGTTGGGGCGCAGGTGGGGCACGCCGCCCGGCGGTCATCACCCGCAGCACGATATGAGGGAGAAACAGCGCGGCGGGCGAGCGGAACATGTGCATGACCTGCAAGAATTGCGCGACCAGCCGGGGATCATGCGCGGTTGCCCGGTAGAACTTCTCCAGGTACCAATGGAGGAACGGCGTGACCGGAGGCCGCTGCCCGGTCACCTGCGGGAAGCGGAAGTCTTCGGTGGTCGCCAGCATCCAGGGGGTCGCCACCACCGAGGCCACTTGCTTGCGGAAGCGGTCGGCCAGGCCCAGCACCCCACTTGCCGGGCGGCGGGCTTGCGCCTGGAGGCACCGTTCCAGCGTTTGCACATAGAGCGCGGCGGTAGACATGCCTTGCCCGTAGGTCGGGTTGAAACTACAGAGCGCATCGCCCACCGTGACCAGCCCTTCGGGGAAACGCGGCATCCGCTCGTAGTGCCGCCACTGGTTCGAGGGGATTTTGTGGATCGAGATCGGGGTAACCTGCTCGGCATCTTTGATCGCGTTGTAAATATCGGGGGTCGGCAGGTTGCGGGCGAACTCCAGAAAGCCCGCCCGGTCGGTGGGCGCATGGTCGCCCAGCCAGCCGACCAGCGACACCATCCACTGATTGTCCTCTTTCGGCAAGAGCAGGCCCATGCAGGTTTCGTGCGGCGGCTGCGAAATGATCAGCAGCATCTTCCAGTTGGCGACAAAGTTGGCCGGGATGCGGAAGAACGCGGTGGTGTAGGCCAGGTCGATTTTGACCTGAGCCTCTTCCACGCGGGGATAGCCCAATCCCTCCAGCCATTGCGGCACCCGCGACCCGCGCCCCCCGGCGTCCACCACCAGATCGGCGGGCACCGTCGCCTCGCCTGCCGCGCCGTCGCGCTGGTGGATGTGGACCCCGGTGATCCGCCCCCGCGCCGAGTCGGTCTGGAGGCCGGTGGCGTCGCATTCGGTCAGGAAGCGCACGTTTGGCAAGGCCCGCACCCGGCGGCGTACCCCCGCTTCCAAAAACGGGCGGCTCTGCACCGAGGCGATCATTCCAGAGTGGGTCCGCGCCCGCCAGCACCCGCTCTGGTACCAGCCCGTATCATAGCCCAGGTCGACCGGGGTCGCCCCACCCGCCCGCAGTTCATCGAACAGGCCGGGGAAATAGCGGCCCATGATCTGCTGGCCCATGCCCAGCAGCCCGTGGGCGTGCTTGCCCTGGGGCACCCCCTTGTGCGGGGCCACCTCGTCGGGCAGCGCATCGCGCTCGATAATCGTCACCTGGCGGAAATAGTCCGCGAGGACTCGCCCGGCCAGCAACCCGGCCAGGCTGCCGCCGATCACCACTGCCGCATCACCAAGGGGCGTTTGGCGGGCAGAGAAAGCCGTCGTAGCAGATGTGCGTTCCATGACTGTCGATTCCTTTCGCTAAAAAGGCAAGCCCACGCAAGGGCCTCGGAACAGCGCCGTGCCTACGACGGAAGGGAAGTAAAGCGTGTTCATAAACCGTACCCAAAAAGGAGGCATTAGGTTCAATGTATCGCCCCTCTTTTCAATTTTCACAATTTTATGAAATGATTGACATTTCACATACGCGCCCTTATAATATAAGAGGACTCAGCGAGAGTCTGCGACCGAACTATTCTTGTTGTTATGCTATGTTCGCACGGCGACGTGCGAGGGAGGTACATTACGATGCCTGCCACGATGAGCGTGCCCCGCCTTGAGAGCACGCCCGTTCTCGAAGACACTCCGCGCCGCGATCTCCGCAGCGTGCTGGAGCCGATCCGGCCCCAGATGGACGCCGTCGAAGCCAAGCTGCGCGCGACCAATGACGACGAATTCCCCCTGCTGCGCCTGGCAATGGATCGGGTGTTTGGCAGTGGGGGCAAGCGGTTGCGCCCGGCCCTCGCCCTGCTGGCCGCGCGGCTCGGCCCGCAGCACCCGGAAGAGGAGCGCAGCGTGGCCCTCGGCGCAGCCCTGGAAACCCTCCACACCGCCAGCCTGGTGCATGACGACCTGATCGATCAGTCGCCCATGCGGCGGGGCCTGCCCACGCTCAATGTGTTCTGGAACCCGGCGGCGACCGTGCTGGCGGGCGACTACCTGTTCGCTCGCGCCGCTGTGCTGATCACCGAGACCAACAATGTGCGGGTCATCGCCCGCTTCTCCGACACGCTGCGCCAGTTGTGCGACGGCGAACTGCGCCAGATGTTCCGCAACGCCTTCGTCAACATGCCCGGCCTGGCCTTCAGCCTCGGCCTCGACATCGCTGACCAACCCGCGCCCACGCCCGACCCCGACCCGCTGGCGCTGCTGCCGACCGACGCCGAATATGAGCGGCGGATCACCGGCAAGACCGCCGCGCTGTTCGCCACCTCGGCGGAAACGGGCGCGATCCTGTCCGGCTGCACCGAAGACGAGATCGCGGCGACGCGGCATTATGGCCTGCTGCTGGGCCGCGCCTTCCAGGTGGTGGACGATGTGCTGGACTTCACCAGCACCGAGGCCGAACTCGGCAAGCCGGTGGGCAGCGACCTCTACCAGGGCAACCTGACCCTGCCGGTGATGCGTTTTGCCCAGGCCCACCCCGACGAGTGGCGTGCCTGGGTGGTGCGGGTGCCCCAGTTGGTCAAAGAGAACAAAATGATCTTTGGCGAAGCCCCCGCCGGAAGCGACCAGCAGAGCGGCACTGCCGAGCATGAGACCGCCTTCCAGGAATTGCTGGCCCGCATCGTCGCCAGCGAGGGCATCCCGGCGGCGCTGGCCCAGGCCACGCTCTATGCCCGCGAGGCCCAGAGCGCCCTGGCGATCCTGCCCGACAGCCCGACCAAAGCCCTGATGCTGGACCTGGCCGAGTACTGCGTCCGCCGCACCTACTAACCCCCACGCTGCCCCATCGAGAGCCGTGCCGCCATTGTGCCGCACGGCTCTCGGCGTTATCCAGTCCTCACCCTTCCCCACCCCCATAAGAGAGCGGGTCCGTTCGCTGTTGGCGTAGCGGCGCACCGACGTGTGCGCCTGATCGGGTGTCCCCGCTCTCCGAGCAGGCTGTCTCAAAGTCCGGCAATGATTAGTTCACGCCCCCGATCTTGGTGTAGTGGGGGGGGGGGGGGGGGGGGGGGGGGGGGGGGGGGGGGGGGGGGGGGGGGGGGGGGTGGGCGGGGGCGGGGGCTCCGCCCCCGCCCGCGCAACACACCCCCACCCCCCCCACGCCCCCGCCCCGCAGCTGGTGGGGGTGTGGTCGCCGCAGGGCCCCCCCCCACCCCACCCCCCCCCCCAGCCCAACC
>JBBSEL010000521.1:0-4191 GCA_038239755.1 Chloroflexia bacterium
GCCCAAAAATAAATGGCCCGTGCCATGTCAAACGACCCACTAGTGGGTCATGCCGCAATTAGTTGGAAATGCGCTATGGCCGGACTTATGCCTAGTCTGCGCTTCGTAGGCTGGTACCCAATCCCAGTTATTTGCAGCGTGACCCACTAGCTGACGGAACCGAGTTTATGAGCAAGGCAATGACGGCACGGCGTTAGTAGACCGGTGGCTTGACGGGTGCCGCCGCTAACGGTATACTCCACGCTATGAATATACTTGTGGCGGGGGGCGGTGTTTCTGGCCTCTCGAGTGCGTTGGTGCTGGCTCGTGCCGGGCATCATGTCGACATTGTCGAGCAGGACCCTCTCGATAGTGATGCCAGCTGGGAGGCGGCCTTCACCTGGAACCGGAAGGGGGCACCCCAGTTCCACCAGTCGCATGCGTTCATACCGCGTGGGCGTAAGGTGCTGCGTGAGACGCTGCCTGACGTTTACGATACATTGATGGAGGCGGGCGCGACCAACCTGGAGGTCTGGCGCAAAGCGCCACATGCTTACGGCAAACCGCCTGATGAAGATCGTGATTTAGTCTATCTGTGCGTTCGCCGCGAACTGATCGAATGGGCGCTGCGGAAAGCGGCATACGCGGAGCCAGGTATTGTGATGCGCCCGCGAGCAGCGGTCAAAGGTCTGCTGGGGAATGATGGAGCTGTGCCTCGTGTCTGCGGGGTGCGGACCTCAACCGGCGAGCAAATCCGAGCCGATCTCGTGGTAGACGCACTGGGCAGGCGGTCGCCTGTACCGTCCTGGCTATCAGAGATGGGCGGTAAGCCCCCAGAAGTGCAGTTGTCGGAGTGCGCTGTTATCCGTTACACCCGTTACTTCCAGATGCGTCCCGGCAAGCGCTTCCCCGAGGGCCCCTGGCTGCCCTTCCCACGAGGTGACCTCGGCTACGCAGGTTTCGCCACCTTCATAGGTGACAACGGGACATTCGCCATTGTGCTGTTGGTTCCCACATGGGATCGAGAACTCCGAGAGCTTCGGCACGAGGAAGCCTACATGGCAGCATGTCAATCGTTCCCTTTGATGCAGCCACTCGTTGACCAGGATTTTTCCGAACCGATTACTCCTGTACTCCCTATGGGTAGTTTGCAAAATTCGTTACGCAACTACGCCCCTGATGGCCTGCCGGTCGCCGAAGGTATTATTCCAGTGGCTGATGCTTACTGCCACACCGACCCCACATTCGCCCTGGGCCTTTCGATGTCACTTATCCACCCAGTAGAGCTTGCTCGTGCCATTGCGGCACACCAGGGCAAACCGACAGAGATCGCGGCCGACTACTTTGCGGCCACCTTCCCCGAGGCGGCGGAGCGCTATGCAGTGACTCGAGATGCCGGCAACGCCGGCATCCAGATGTGGCGTGGCGAAAGACTGGACATTACGAAGCGCACGGGTTCCTATTCACTCTTCATGCTCTTTGCGACTGGGGCCGTGGCCATGTTCGACCCCGATGTGTTCCGAAAGGCTACTCGAAGGGCTGGCTTCCTCGACCGTACTTCGGTATTCGATGACGATGTGGAATTGCAGGAGCGTGTAGCCGTGCTGTTCGACAAGATGATCGCCACCGGCCCTCGTCCCCCCGCAGGCCCGAGCCGCGATGCTTTGCTTGCGCTAATCAACTCTGCGCTGTGACCTGGCTAGTATTAGTTTGCGCTGCGAAACACTAGACATAACCGAATAGTAGGCGTAAATAGCCTTTCGAATTTCGTTGATAACGTGCCCGGATGTGCGTAGTTTTTATTATGTCTAGTGTTTTGCAGCGCAAACTAGTATTACAGTGCCACTTAGCCGAATGCACCGGCTGCGCCGGACCTTTCAGGCACGCGCAATGACTCTTCGCCGCTGGATAGAAAGGCCTACTGACGCCTAAGCAGCGGTGGCCGACCGCTAAGTGGCACTGTAATACTAGTATTACAGCGCCACTTCTACTCTGCCGAAGCACACTGTGTCTACGCCCAGGATCCGGACCACTTATTGCCAGATCTGGTCCTTTACCCATTGCCGGTAGCGGGTGTAGACGGTGTGCCAGGGCCCCATCGCCGCTGGGATGGCGCGCCAAGCGACTCCCGTACGCATCACCCAGAGCATTGCTTCCAGTAACGCCTGCTCAACAAACACCGCCTGGCCTTTGTGGGCTTGCCGCGGCGGCAAGAGCGGTGCAATCGGGGCCCAGCACCCCGCCGTCAGGGCGCCCAGCCCCGCCAGAATCGTGGCGGCGGGGACCGCGACGCACGCTAGAATCGACGGGCCTTGCCGCCTCATGGTATGACTGCGCTAGCGGTTGCGATCGACGTAAGCCTGGATCACTGGTAGTTATCTGGCGCACTGGAGGCTTTCGGCGAAAAAATAGGCCCAAACCCAACATTGCTGTCACCAGGGGCAAAGTGGGCCCCGCCGCCATAAAGAAGTGTTGTCGTCAATATTTGGACCTGCTCACATGACACTGGCTCTCCCGCTCTTTTGGTGCAACGGGCGGCTCGCGCGCGGTATAATAAGAGATTGACAACCACGTTTTGGAGGTGCGAACCAACCATGCTTGCCGATCTCGTGTTACCCAATCCATCCAGTTTTCTGCTCACTGTCATTCAGTCTCCTGACGAGACCATTGTCGCCGAGATTAGCTCGGTCAGCCCACAAGCCCCCTGTCCGCGTTGTGCTCAACCCTCGCACCAAGTCCGCGGTCGTTATGTCCGCCACTTGCGGGATCTGCCGTGGGCCAACCGTCCGGTCCGCATCCGTCTCGCGGTGCGCAAGTTGGGGCAGAATGAGCAAACGTGTCACCAGGGGCAAAGTACCACCGTTCGTAGTTTAATCTAGAGAAAGGCAATGGAGTAAAAGTCACCCTGTCGGATCGGCGGGCAGGGCGAGCTCTGCCTGCCGGAGCCGCTCCAACTGCTGGTCGGCCCGCCGGGCGTTACGCGTGTGCAGCCGAAACCGCGCCTGGTGCTGCCGCATCCGGGCGCGCTCCTGCTCCTACTCCCTGGCCTCCACGCCTGCAAACGCCGCCACCTGCTCCCCCTCGCTGGCCGCGCCCGCCATGACTTCCCAGGCCCCCCGCCGTTGCAACTGTTGCACCGTCGCCCCCGCTTGCCCCGTCGTGCGCAACACCCGTCGCCGCACCTCGCGAAACCGGCTCTCCAGCCCATTATTCGTGCGCGGCAGCCCCGCCTGGTCATACGTGTGAAATAACCCTCGCCAGTAGTGCCGACTCACCTGCCGTAGGTGGGCCTGCCAGCAGATCAACGTTTCATCCGTGCCCGTTTCATGCGCAATGCGCAATAAATAGGCACTCAGATCCGTCGCCACGTCCGCCCCGCTCCACACCGGGCGGCGCGCCGGATCGAGCAAGGTGCGGATGTCCGTCAGCCAGCCCACGCCGTGGCGTAGGCGTGTGACATCCGCCTGCACCTCGGCTAAAATGCGCGTCAGCACGTCGGCCAGCCGCGTCAACGCCGGGTCGGGCCGGTGGGTCAGCAGCTCCTGGGTGAGCTGACCGATGGCCTGCAAGCCGTCCACCAGATCTAGCCCGGCCCAGCGGTCCGGCGGGTGGGGCACTAAGGTCAGTAAATACCGGACGCGCCGGTAGAGTTCTTCACCTAGCCCGGCGGCCACGGCCGCCGGCGACGGGGCGGGCCGGGAGGCCGCCGGGGCGGGCGGAGGGTCATCGGGGAGCAGGCCGGTGACGGTCAGCACTCCGTTGGGGGCGCTACCGTCGGGCGACTCGGTGCGCAAGGCCACCCCTAATCCCGCGCGCACGGCTTTACGCACGGTGCGGGTCAGGGTGGCATCGGCCTCCGCCAAGGGGTCGGCGAGGCGGGCGACGTAGTGGGCCTGACACAACTGGTGGGCGGCGGTGGGAAACACGGTGGCAATCGCCGCTTCCAGGCCGCGTTGTTTGTCGCTGAGGACGGCGCGGATCGGCCAGGCCGCCGCCAGGGGCGCTAAAAAGCTCTCAAAGCTGGCCTGGTCGAATTGACTGAGCCAGCCGGCGCGCAGCAGCAGGCCGGTGAGCAGGTCATAGACGCACCAGAGTTGTGGTTCGCCACCTTCGGGGGCGAGACCATCGAGGGCTAACAGCAAGCCGCCGTGGTCCGCCGCCAGGCGGGTGAGGGTGGCGGTGTGTTGGCGGGCGGAGGCGGCCAGCAGCGGC
>JBBSEL010000522.1:0-4187 GCA_038239755.1 Chloroflexia bacterium
CACCAACTGCACTCCCACCTCACGGCCTAGCAGGATGATCCGCGCCAGGGAGGCGGCGAACTCGCGTCCGTGGGCGCTGTTGAGCGCGGCATCCACGCCGTCGAGCAGCACGACGAGGTTGGCCCCGTCAATCGGCTCCCCATCGGCGGCCATCTCTTCGCGGCGGGCGATCAAGCGGGCCACCCATTGCAGCCGCAGGTGCGTCTCCTGGGGGTCGTGCAGCGGTGGGCACAGCAGGTGGGGCAGATCGGCCAGCCCGCTCCAGGTGTCGCCTTTGCGCCCCCAGCGGCCCGCGCCGCTCAGGTCGATCAGCAGCAGGCGCAGCGTGTCCGGCCCGTTGTGCAGCCCTAGCGAGAGGGCGATACTGCGCAACAACGCCGATTTGCCCGCGCCTTTGTCGCCGCTGATCAGCACGGCCCCCACTTCGGGACCGTCCAGCCGTAGCAGCAGGGGGATCCCGGCGGTGTCGCTGCCGAGGGTCGCCGTGCAGGGCGGTACCACCTCGACCACCGACCGCGCCAGCGGCAACAGCCGCACAGGGGTGGGGTCGGGGCGGGGGACTTCGAGCATCGGCTGACCATCTGCCGGGTCGGGGGCCAACCGCACCGCCGCGACTTTCAGTCGCGTCGCCATCGCGGGCAAGAGACCGCCCAGGTCGGCCATCCGCACGCCGCCCGGCAGCGCCAGGCGATAGTGGACCAGGCGGGGCGACAACGTGCCGCCGCGCACCCGCCCCGCGACCCCGTGGGTGGTCAGCACCTCTTCGACGGCATCCGCCTGACGTTCCAGGTACTGGTGCATCGCCAAACTCCTACAATCTTACGTCGCTCTACAACGCTCTACGCACCGCGCACCCACCGGCAGCCAACTAGGGTGAAACAGGGGTGGGACCGCGCCCATTATTCGTTCGATGATCACACAGGGGAGTGAACAACCGTATAAACCCGGCAGCCGATCCGAGCTTTCAAAGATTAGAACTTTCGTTCTACAAACGGTATTATACCAGAACAAGCGTGCTAAGTCAATAACGATTCCACCCGATTCAGGCACGAAATGGGGCGGAATTACGCCCGTTGGCGGAGGATCTTACACCCTCCAACCCTGTCATCCTGCGCGCAGCGCAGGATCTTTTTGGCGGTTAAAGGTGCCGAGGCGAACATCGGGATCTTCGTCAACCCTCTTGTCGCCCGACCAAGATCCTTCGCTTGCGCTCAGGATGACAGCCGGGGTGGGCCTGTACCGAACGACTTTGCCGCAGCTTTGCGCTGGTCCGCGCGAACGCTTGACAGCGTTGCCCGATTGCGGGACAATAGACAGGATCGCAACAAGAAGGGGGTGGCAGGAATGGTTAAGACGGCAGTACGCACCGAACGGCGGAATGGGGTCGAACTGGAGCATAGCGCGCGCAATCCTGGCGGACCATTAGATATGGGCTGGGTGAGTGCGACCCGTGTCAACCTCAGCGCCGTCGAGCGCCGGGCGG
Organism: Chloroflexia bacterium; assembly: GCA_038239755.1. Taxonomy (GTDB): domain Bacteria; phylum Chloroflexota; class Chloroflexia; order QHBQ01; family JAICKM01; genus JBBSAN01. The sequence continues at coordinate 1,484 of JBBSEL010000522.1, forward strand.
CGACGCTGCCCACTCGGCGCACGGTGAAGAAGGAATGGCAGGCCGCCTGGCTGATCCGTGCCATCGAGTGCATGGACCTGACCACCCTGGCGGGCGACGACACCCCCGGCAACGTGCGGCGGCTGTGCGCCAAGGCGCGCCAGCCCATGCGCCAGGACATGCTGGAAGCGCTCGGCCTGCCCCATGTGCAGGTCGGCGCGGTCTGCGTCTACCACAATCTGGTGCCGATCGCCGTCGAGGCCCTGGAAGGGTCGGGCATCCCGGTCGCCGCCGTGTCCACTGGCTTCCCCGCCGGGCAAAGCCCCCTGCCACAGAAGATCGCCGAGATCGAAGCGTCGGTTGCGGCGGGCGCGGCGGAGATCGATATCGTCATCTCTCGCGCCCATGTGCTGACCGGCAACTGGCAGGCGTTGTATGACGAAGTCCGCGCCTTCCGTGCTGCCTGTGGCGATGCCCACATGAAGACGATCCTCGCCACCGCCGAGCTGGCGACGCTGCGGAACGTGGCCCAGGCCAGCCTCGTCTGCATGATGGCCGGGGCTGACTTCATCAAGACCTCGACCGGCAAAGAAACGGTCAACGCCACCCTCCCTGTCGGCATCACCATGGTCCGTGCCCTGCGTGACTATTACGAGCGCACCGGCTACCGCGTCGGCTTCAAGCCCGCCGGGGGCATCCGCACCGCCAAGCAGGCCGTGGACTGGCTGATCCTGATGAAAGAAGAACTGGACCCGCCCTGGCTCACCCCCGCGCTGTTCCGCCTGGGGGCCAGCAGCCTGCTGACCGACATCGAGCGCCAGCTAGAGCATTTCCTCACCGGCCACTACGCGGCGGCCTATCACCAGCCGATGCCTTAGGGCTTGTCCATAGATAACCTATACAAATTAGTAGATGATCCACATCTGTTTAGCAGCCGAATTTGCATAGGTTATTCTCTGACGGGTCCTAAGGCTCCATCCTCCCATCGTCAGGATGGTCGTCCACACAGCGCTTGCCCGCCCGGCAAGCGCCGTCTTTTACGATGCAAGCACCACCACCCACAGCCGCAAACCATCCTCCGCCTCGTCGCGCCCTGCTCATCCCCGACCGCATCGGCTGGGGGCTGGCCGCGCTGATCATGCTGCTGGCGGTAGCCGTGCGGCTGGTAAGCTGGCAGGCGGCGTATGGGCACGCCATCCGCGCCGACGAGCCGGATTATGTGATCCCGGCGGAAACGCTCACCCGCACCGGGCATTATTTCGACACCTTCCAGACCAACAACCGCACCTGGACGCGGGTGCCGCTCAACGCGCTGGTGCTGGCGGCAGCCTTCGCCACCCAGTCCCCGGTGCCGCCCGACACGAGCGTCTACGACACCGGGCTGATGACCCCGCGCTTCGCCGCAGGCAACCTGGCACTGATCCTCATCAGCCTGGGGCTGTTGCCGCTGGTGATGGCACTGGCGGCCTGGGCGTTCCCGACCCGCCGCTGGCCTGTCGCGCTGCTGGCCGGGCTGCTGACCGCGCTCTATCCCCCTCTAGTTAACAGCGCCGCCCAGCAATTACTGAGCGAAACCCTGTTCATCACCCTCATGTTCGCCGCCCTGGCGACACTGGTCCGCTGGCAGCCGCGCCGGGGAGCCTGGCCCTGGCTGGTCAGCACCGGGCTGCTGCTGGGGCTGGCGGCGCTGGCGCGGTCGGTGGCGGTGGCCTTCGTGCCGTTCGTGGCGATCTGGATCTGGCAGGTGGTGCGTGCACAGCAGGCAGGGATCAGGGATCAGGGATCAGGGATCAGGGATCAGGGATCAGGGGTTGGGGTTGGGGTTAAGGAGGCGGTGGGCGGGACGGTGTTAGTCACGGTGATGTTGTTCTTGGCGATCAGTCCGTGGACGGTCTATAATTACCGAGCTTATGGGCGGCTGCTGCTACTCGATACGGCCAACGTCACCGCGTTCTGGCACTACAACAACTTCAGCGGCGAGAACGAGAATGTGCAGATCGAGGCGCTGCCCAATCCTGCCGACCGGCAGGCGCTCATTCTGCGCCAGGGCTTTGCTAACATCGCCGCCCATCCCGACCGCTTCGCCGGGAACGTCCTGTTCAGCCTGGGCTACCTGTGGCACCTCGAACTCCAGTCGGCGGTTCTCCCCAACGCCTGGGATCTGACCATGCGCGACGCCGACGTGCCCGACGTGCTGCCCACGGATGCGGCTTTCTTGCTAGTGTCGTTCGCCGGATTAGCCGGGCTTGTAGCATTAGGGCGGCGGGCACCCCGCGACGAAGCTGGGCGCGTGCGCTGGCTGCTGGTCTGGTGGGTGGTTTGCATGGTGCTGCTGGGCGCGGTTGTGCCCTACGATGCCCGCTACCGGATGCCAATGGCCCCGGCGCTGATCATCTTCGCCGCCGGGCTGCTGGCAAGCGCCGACTGGCGGCGGGTGCCCGATCCCCGCCGCTGGCCAGGCATCTTGCGGGCGCAGCCGTGGGTAACGGTGGGGGCGGCGCTGCTTTGCGCCTGGGTGATTATCGGGGCCGCCGCGCCGAGCATCCCCCCGGTCATCCAGGCGCTCAGCCTGGTCGTGCAAGGGCAGCCGTCCGCAGCTAGCGCGGTCCAACCTACGAACTTCTGGCCCTACCGCGTGCTGGCCGAGCACACCCGGCAACAGGGCACCGACGACGCGGCCCGCCAATCCTACGGCGACGCACTCCGCCGAGGCGAAGACCCGCGC